>NZ_JAYEEY010000010.1:0-169329 GCF_035156415.1 Algoriphagus persicinus | reverse complement strand
ACTACATTTAAGTCTTGTTTTTCCACACCTCAAAGTACATATTTTGAGTAAAACAAGAAAGGCTAGCCGAGTAATCGACTAGCCTTTTAAACTATCTACTTTTGAGACAGCCTCTTTTTTGATATCCATACTTGGAATTAATCATTGGGATAAGGCACATACACAAAGCTGGTGAAAGCACCATCCATCACAAACAGACAACAAAATTCATCAGGGTCTTTGTATGCCTTTTCGAACTCAGGCAGCGCTTCTTCAGAGATCAATTTTCGCTGTACAAACTCATCCACATAGGTCATAAAATAATTCCAGTCCAGCCCTTTCTCCTCTTTTCCTACAAAGATTTTACCTATAGGTTGCATCTCTTTGGAAATGGGGAAAATCGGATAATCGGAGAATTTCCTCGTTCTGATTTGGTATGAAGCTTCTTTAAGCGCGTCGGAGATCTTTATAAAATCGCTGGTAATTGTGCCCAGATATTTCCCGCTAAGTTCGGGATCGTTGAAATCTGAAATCATGATTTTAAAGTTAAGAGTACGACATTTTCTACATGATACGTTTGTGGAAACATATCCACAGGCTGCACTTTTTCCACTTTATACTTTTCGCTCAAAAGCGCTACATCCCTAGCCTGGGTGGCAGGATTACAGGATACATAGACGATCTTAGGTGCATTCAGCCTTAGCAGCATCTGAACTACTTTTTCATCCATTCCGGCACGTGGAGGATCGGTAATGATCACGTCAGGTGCAGCATGATCAGCGATGAATTCATCATTTAGCATATCCTTCATGTCTCCTGCGTAGAAGAGCGTATTATCCAATCCGTTGATTTTCGAATTGAGTCTTGCATCTTCAATGGCAGCCGCTATATATTCAATTCCGATTACTTGTTTTGCCTGTTTGGCTACGAAATTGGCGATGGTACCTGTACCTGTGTAGAGATCATAGACCACTTCATCACCTGTCAAGCCAGCAAAATCTCTGGCAACTTTATAGAGAACATACGCTTGTTCTGAGTTGGTTTGATAGAAGGATTTCGGTCCGATACGGAATTTCAGGCTTTCCATTTCCTCTTCTATATATTCTTTGCCTGCGAAAGTGACCAATTCCAAATCATGGAAAGTCTCATTGCCTTTGGTATTGATGACATACAGAAGGGAAGTGATATCAGGAAATTTTGCATGGATATGGGCCATGACTTGTCGAATCCCTTCAGGGTCTTCTTCTCCAAACTGCACAATCACCATCGCTTGCTCAGTGCTCGTGGTTCGGATGATCAGATTCCGAAGCAGGCCAACTTGATTTCTAATGTCGTAGAAGCTCAGCTGATTTGCCAAAGCAAATGTCCTAAGCTCATTTCTCACATCATTTGAGATACTTCCCTGAAGGTAGCAGTGATCCACATCAACGATTTTATCAAACATCTTAGGGATATGAAAACCCAGAGCATTTCTGTCAAAATCCTCCTCAGATCTGATTTGCTCTAGTGTGAGCCATTTCTTATTGGAGAAGGTGAAATCAAGCTTGTTTCTATAGTAGCGGGTTTTTTCTGAACCTAGAGTTGGCATCACTTCTGGCATTTCTACTTTAGCTATGCGCTGAAACTGATCCAAAACCTGCTGGCGTTTATAGGTCTTCTGTAGATCATAATTGATGTGCTGCCACTTACAGCCACCGCAGGTTCCAAAATGCGAGCAAAAAGGATCAATTCTTTCCGTAGAATACTCATGGAAATTAACCGGTTCGCCCTCCATGAAGGAACTTTTTCCTTTGGTGATTCTTACATCTACCACATCTCCAGGCGCAACTCCCGTTACAAAAACCACTTTTTCCTCATGATGTCCCAAGCATTTTCCTTCCGAAGCAATCCGCTCGATAAGTAGGTTGGTAATCACTTTGTTTTTCATTTTTCGCGACATGGGCGCAAAATTAGGGAAATTTGACTGTAATAGTGAATGCCATCCCTAACTTGGAATTTATATCGTTGGTATTGTTGTCCCATTTTGAAAAAATATTCCATTCGAAAACTTAAAAATTGAAATTTTGGTTTAAAGTTGGTTCAGTAGAAATTTTTCTAGTTGATAGGGATATTGAATGAATCAATTTTTGATCTTGCGAAACTCGAACTTGAAATTTAAAAATCACAAATTCTGTATCTTTGAATCATCAATGAAACAAGATAGTATTAAGGATAAAGTAGTTATAATTACAGGAGCTACCTCGGGAATAGGAGAGTCCTGCGCCAGAATTTTTGGTAAAGCAGGCGCTAGAATCGTGATAACTGGCAGGAATCAAGAAAAATTGAATGCGACTAAAGCAAAATTAGAAGCAGAAGGTATTATTGTATTGGCGATTTTGGCAGATGCGAGTGTGGTGGCTGATAATCAAAGAATGGCTGACACTGTTCTGACAGAATACGGCAAAATAGATATCTTAATAAACAATGCTGGTATTTCCATGCGTGCGCTGTTTGAAAATCTTGATTTCGAAGTTTTTCATAAAGTAATGGATACTAACTTTTGGGGTACTGTCTATGCAACTAAGTTTTGCCTGCCCTCAATAGTTGAAAACAAAGGGATAGTGATTGGGATTTCCTCAATTAATGGCTTTCGTGGTACTCCAGCGAGAACGGCATATACGGCCAGCAAATATGCGATGAATGGGTTTTTTGAGTCGCTGAGAACTGAGGTGATGAAAAAGGGAGTACATGTATTAGTTGCTTGTCCGGGCTTTACGGCGTCTAATATTCGAAAGAATGCACTTACCGCACATGGATCTTCTCAGGGAGAATCTCCTCGGGATGAATCAAAAATGATGAGCTCAGATGAAGTTGCCGAAGAAATTTTGACAGCAACTTTGAAAAGGAAGCGTGATTTGGTTCTGACTACTCAAGGTAAGCTCTTAGTATTTTTGAATAAGTGGATGCCGGGCAGGTTGGATCATATTGTCTATAACCAGATGGCGAAGGAAAAAGACTCACCCTTCCATTAAATGCCTGAATCGATCTTTCAGACCTACCGCAATCGATTGGTTGACCTGTCTTCGAAAAATAGGTCACTTTATTTGCCAAAGACGGAAGGTTTTGGGGTTGTAGATGTGAAAGAGTTAGATTTTTTGAATGGTGAAAATAGCTTTGAGATCATTAGAAAGGCTATTTCTTCTAAAATATCATTTCCTTTATTTCCGGAATCTGATCCTAGGCTTGCTAGTGTAAATTCCCTTTCCAAAACATTTTCCAGACTTTCTTTTCGGGATCAACTGACTAAAGAAGAGACAGGCGAGCGATCCTTATTCTTGGGATGGCCATTTGTCGAGGGGAAATTATTCAACGGACATATTCTGAGAGCGCCATTGCTGCTTTTGAGTGTGAATCTTCAGCTTGAAAAAGGGCAATGGGTTCTTTCAAAAATCGATGAATGGCAGTGGAATCCGGCTTTTATTTTGGCTTATAGCCAGGGATATGGAAAAGTTTTGGATACAGATGCATTGAATCAAGCATTGCAGGAACTGTCTACTGATGCAACTGAATTCCGAACTGAATTTTCTAAGATTCTCAATGAAAATTTCTCTATACAGCTTAGCTCTTCGCTGTTTGAAGATCAACTAATACCCTTTCCTGTTTCTCAATCGAGTGTAGATTACAACAAATTCCGAGATGGTAAGCTGGCTTTGAAAAGTTATGCTTTGTTGGGGTTTTTTGCCCAAAAAGGCAATTTTCTATTTGCTGATTATGAAAAACTGGAAAAGGACTTTGCTGAAATAGGTTTGGAAGAGCTACTTACAAAGCAGTTCCTAGCCAGCGAAAATCAGCCCATACCCAGAGAAGAGCAGCTTTTTCCTGTTTTCCCTCTGGACGCTTCCCAAGAAAACATCTTGGTGAAAGTCCGACAGGGGAGAAGTTTGGTAGTGGAAGGCCCTCCNAGAGAAGAGCAGCTTTTTCCTGTTTTCCCTCTGGACGCTTCCCAAGAAAACATCTTGGTGAAAGTCCGACAGGGGAGAAGTTTGGTAGTGGAAGGCCCTCCGGGGACGGGCAAGTCTCAATTGATAGCAAATCTAGTTTCTGACTATTGCTCAAGAGGCAAAAAAGTGTTGGTGGTTTCTCAAAAGAGAGCAGCTTTAGATGTGGTTTTTGAGCGGTTGTCCAAAGCTGGTTTTGGTGATTTTATGGGGTTGGTGCACGATTTCCGCGCGGATCAAAAAGTTCTATTTCAGAAGATCAAAGCTCAAATAGAAGCAATAGAATCATATCAGGACCAGAATAGAGGAATTGATTCTATTCAATTGGATAGAGAGATTTCTCAATACTCCAAGGTGATTTCCAGACTTTCGGAGAAGTTCGAAGGTTTTCGAACGGCGCTTTTTGATATCGAATCGGCGGGAATTCCCGTTAAGGCAATGTATCTGAATGCGGATCTGAAAAAACCATTTTTTGATCACCCTGATTTAACTAAGCTAGATTATCAGAAAGCACAGGGTTTTGAAAAAGCCTATAAAATTCACCATTCCTATTCGTTACAGTTTAAAGGTTTGTTTTGGGAAAAAAGAGTCTCATTTGCCCATTTCGAGCCTGTGGTTTTCCCGAGAATTGTCCAGAGTTTGAATGAAATTGAGACTTCTAGAGTAAAATGGGCAGCTGATAATTCAGATATTCCTTTCGAAAAGCTAGCTGGTCTGATTTTGGTAACTGCTGATTTCCCCGAATCCATAAAAAGGCTCAATGACAAGCTAAATCAATTAGAGAAGCCTAAATTAGCTATTTCATCGATTTTTGATTCGAAGAATCGATTGACCCTGACCATGGTTTGCAATTGGATTTCAGCCTCATTCGAAAAGCTTCAGCAGCTTTCATTTGGTATATCAGCCAGTTCCGAAAACCTATCCAGTCTTGAGCTAGAGCTTGATGCATTGAAAGTAAAAACTACGTCATGGCTGGGGAAAATGCAGGTGCAATTGAATAAAGGCAAATTCCCGTTGACTTTTGAAATCCTGGACAAGTCGAATCAGAAGCTTGATTCAAAAGCTATATCAGGTATTCGCACTGAACTTGAGACTCTTAAAGCATTAAATACTGAACTTGTAGCCCTTCCAAAAATGGAAGGAATGGAGATCACAAAGCTTTCCACTGCAGGTTTAGAGAATCAGCTAGAATTATTGTCCCCAGTTCTTGATTGGGTTGTATTATGGGAGAATCGGCAGGAGTTACATTCCTTAGTTTGTTGGACATCAGATGATTTTAAAACCCAGCTCAATAAAGTGTGCAAGTTTTCAGAGTCATTTCAGCTATCGTCGATCAACTGGAAAGCTTACTTGGATAATGATCAGATCTTTTATGCTTTCAATAATGGAACGGCGGTAATTGGTACTGAATTGAACTTAAATCAGACTTTTTCGGAGCTTGTAGCTTTTGATAGGTTTTTAGAGAATTCCCATCCGATTACTATTACACTTGCTGAAAAACTGGAAACAGAACACCCAGCATTGAGTTTATCAGATCAGCTGTCAGCATTTTGGAATTCATGGTATTTGGCATGGATTGCTCATTTGGAAGCTAGTAACCCTGTTTTGGCAGAAGCCGGGAGTCTGGCGATGCAACATGAGTTGGTAGAATTGAAAGATGCGATTCTCGAAAAAAGGAAAATAGTCAGGCATATTGCATTGCTTAGACTGCGGGAACAAATTACAAGTGAGCTGGAATTTAACCGTCTGGGAAATCGGCTCACCTATCGGGATTTGCTTCATCAGGTGAGTAAAAAGAGGCAACGTTGGCCGATTAGGAAAATGCTGGAAGAAATGGGGGAAGAGGTTTTCCGCCTATTGCCCTGCTGGTTTGCCAGTCCTGAGACTGTTTCTGCATTGTTTTCATTGGAACAAAACTTTGATTTGGTGATTTTTGATGAAGCATCACAGTGCCAAGTGGAGCGAGGTTTGGCTGCGATGCTACGAGGTAAGCAGGTGGTAATTGCCGGTGATTCCAAGCAGCTCAGACCTTCGGATTTCTATCAGGTAAAATGGGGATCTGATGAGGAGGGGGTGGAATACGAAGCGGAGTCCTTACTGGAATTGGCGGGGATTTTTTTCGAAAAGTATCAGTTGAAAGGGCATTATCGCTCTGCTGATCCAGGGTTGATACATTTTTCTAATGCCCATTTCTATGAAAATCAATTGGAGACCTTGCCTGATTATGCGACTTCTATGGCTCAGAAACCTGCATTTTCCTGGGAAAAGGTTGAGGGGATTTGGGTCAATCAAGTGAATAGGATGGAGGCTGATGCAGTTATTGTTAAAGTGAAGGCCATTCTGAATTCATCCTCATCGGATAGCATTGGGATAGTTACTGGAAATTATTTTCAGATGGAATTGATTCGTGAGAAACTCTGGAAGGCAGGCTTCCAAGATTCAGGAATCAAAGTGCGAAATATTGAAAACGTGCAGGGAGACGAGTTTGATCAGGTGATTTTATCCTTGGGCTACGCTCCGAATGCAGATGGGAAGTTGGTGACGAATTTCGGTTTGCTGGGCAAAGCGGGGGCTGAAAATCGACTAAACGTCGCCATTACCCGTGCCCGAAAGAGAATGCATGTAATTTCGAGTATTGAAGTTGCTGATTTTCGACCTAACCAACTTAAAAATCCAGGTTTAGCCTTGCTCCGGGAGTTTTTGGCTTTTGCTCAGACACAAAGCGTAAATCCTTCAATTCCTGCTCCAGTGGCTAAAATGCAAGGGTATGAGATAGATTGGAGCTTAAAAAACAGCTTGCTGGATGCAGATAAATCCTATTCAAATGAAACTCCCTCAGCTGTGATGGACTTGATTTTTACTGAATCAAATGGGGAAAGAAAAGCTGTTTTGACAGATGATCAACGATTTTTTAATTCCCCTACGGCAAAAGCAGCTTTGGCTTTTCATCCTATTTTGCTTGAGCAAAAAGGGTGGAAGTATGAATGGAAGTGGAGTAGGGAGCAACTTTTTGTAGAATTAAGTGTTTTATAAAAGGCTTTTCATAAAGTCCTTTTAGGAGTATAGTACGATATTTTGAATGATTTACCACTCATTAAGTCTATTTTTGTCTATTAATGAATGATTTATAATTCATTTAAGTTATTAAAATTGTATGAAATATCATACGTTAAGTTGTATATTTGTACTTATTGAATGATATTTGATGCAATGGACTATAATGTATTAAGCGACACTGCTATTCTGCAAAAACTGGGTGAGTTTGTAAAGTACCACCGGATGAGTCAGCAAAAATCTCAGGATCAGTTGGCCTTAGAAGCTGGCATGAGCCGATCGACTTTAAGCCTGCTTGAGCGTGGCGAAAAGGTGAATTTAATTACCTTGATACAGGTGCTACGGGTCTTGAATCAGTTGCACTGGCTGGAATCATTTGAAGTGAAGCAAGAGATCAGCCCCATGGACTACATCAAGCTTCAAAAGAGGCATGAGCGTCAGCGCATCCGTAATGTGAATATGGCTGCTGAAAACCCTCCATCTGAATGGTAGTTGCTGCCGAA
The DNA here is from genome assembly GCF_035156415.1 of Algoriphagus persicinus. Lineage (NCBI taxonomy): Bacteria > Pseudomonadati > Bacteroidota > Cytophagia > Cytophagales > Cyclobacteriaceae > Algoriphagus > Algoriphagus persicinus. The sequence goes on along the minus strand of NZ_JAYEEY010000010.1, from coordinate 161,816 downwards.
ATCTGGATATGGGATAAGCTTGCCGGAGCGGTTCTTTGGGATGAGTCAGAGCAGCTTGGGAGTTTTGAATTTAACCCCGATTTTATTCGTGCAGGACTTGATATTTCTCCTGTAAAGTTGCCTTTGAGCCAAGGGAGAAGAATTTACAGATTTCCTGAATTGCGAAAATCCCGAGGTGAGGTTTTGGACACATTTAAAGGGCTTCCCGGCTTGCTGGCGGATATGCTTCCAGATAGATATGGAAATCAACTAATCAATGCTTGGCTTACACAAAATGGAAGAGAGGCCGATAGTCTCAATCCTGTAGAGCAGCTTTGTTTTATAGGAAAACGCGGGGTAGGAGCTTTGGAAATCAGGCCTTCTCTTCGTAATGAATCGATCCAAGCTAGTTCACTTGAAATAGATAGTCTAGTAAATATTGCTGGCAAAATCCTCAATTCCAGAGAGGGTTTTCAATCAAATCTGACAGGAGAGGAGCAGTCTGCTCTATCAGATATTCTCAAAATCGGCACTTCCGCAGGTGGAGCTCGTGCCAAAGCTGTGATCGCTTACAACTCCAAAACAGGCAAAGTAAAAAGTGGACAGGTGAAAGCCCCTCCTGGATTTTCGTATTGGATTATCAAGTTTGATGGTGTTCATGATTCGCAATTTGGTGCCACCTTAGGTTATGGTCGAGTAGAAATGGCTTACTACTTGATGGCTCTGGCGGCTGGAATCGAGATGAGTGAATGTCGCATATTGGAGGAAAATGGTAGGGCGCACTTTATGACCAAACGTTTTGATCGAAAGGTAAATGGTCAAAAAATCCACATGCAGAGCCTGTGCGGATTAAGACATTTTGATTTTAATCAGGTCGGGGATTTTAGTTACGAACAGGTCTTTGAAACCATGCGTATGCTTCGCCTTTCATATCCTGAAGCGGAGCAAATGTTCATTCGTATGGTGTTTAATGTTTTAGCTAGAAACTGTGACGATCATACCAAAAATTTTGCTTTTCTGATGGATCAAACAGGGAAGTGGATGCTATCGCCGGCTTATGATATTTGCTATGCGTATCGACCAGGGAGTCTATGGGTGAGTGCCCAATCACTAATGGTCAATGGTAAAAGGGAAGAAATACAGAATTCTGATTTTTTGGAAGTTGCCCGTAAAATGAATATCAAAAAGCCTGAAGAAAAGATCGAGGCTGTCGTAACTGCGATCAGGCGGTGGAAAGAGTTTGCTGAGGAAGCAAAAGTAGATTCGGAATTGCAGGGTAGTATCGCTTCTGCGCTTTTGGTGTGATATGAAGGAGTAGAATTAGAGAGAAATGAGTGTTCTTAGCTCTTTTTCCCGATCACAGAAATAGTCTTTTCCTTGATGGGTGTTGATTACAAATGGATTAAACGGCTCTTTCATGATTTTACTGATTTGAAATTACGCAAAGTGCGTCATAAATATTCAGATCATCAAAACAGACCTTGTCAAAAATCTTACTTTCAAAACCCAAGTGGATTCTCCTAGGGATTGAGGATTTTCAAAGCAAGGTCAAGATCTTGGTATTGTCACGCTTGAATGGTTAAAACGTATGGGCTATATTGGGCTGATCTTTCGACGAAGTGAAATATTCCTTTTGTGGACAGCCTGTGCTACCAAATCTTATCTTAGGCGTAGTCTGGGGCCAAAGCAAAGCTCAACTATACCCAACTAGCTTATACACCAAAATCCCGATCCATTCATTCGATAATTTGTGCCAGATAAATATCGAATAAGGATCTGGGAAAAATAAGGTCGGAATATCGTATTTGGTATCATTGCTGTAATAATCGGTGGGGAAAGCTTCAGTTGCCAAACCTACTTTGTCGAAGCAAGCTTGCGCCCTTTTCATATGAAATGCCGAAGTGATCAGCATAAATTCTCGATCTGTATCTATACCTTTTTCTTTTAAAAAGGCCTTAGTGAATAGTGCATTCTCATGTGTGTTTTTCGATTGATCTTCGATCATAACGTCTTCTGCAGGAACTCCTGTCATCAAAAGAAACCGCTGTAGCAGTTCCGCTTCTGATTGTGGATTCACTGGATTTAGTCCTTGTCCGCCTGTGATGAGAATTTTCTTGATTTTACCATCTCGATAAAGCTGTAAAGCATGCGTGACTCGATCTGCTCCTTTATTAAAAAATGTTCGGTCATAAGCGGTCTTACTCAAATTTGTTACTCCCGTAAGTACAATGCCGATTTCGTGGTTTTTCACTTCATCGAAAGCCTTAAATCCGGGTTCCCAAGCCAGCATCGTTTGGTTTGCAATAAATTGATTGGAGAAAAACCATAACAAAATCAATCCTGCCCAAAGACATTTTCTTCCCCATTTTCTCTTTAAATAAATCAGCCCAAAAACCCAAAGTAGAGAAATGAGGGTGAGAGGCATTGCCAAGAAACTCAGAAACTGGGAAAGATAGAAAAACATGAAGGTGATTTGGTATATGCCACAAAGAAAGGAGAGAAAGTGAAAATGATCAAATTCAATTTACAATTATCAAGTGGGTTATGCCTTGAAAATTGAGCATTGAATTTTGTCTTTTGATCATTTCCAAATTCTTTTGCATTACTTTTCCTTAAATCCATCTCCTCGGCTTATTTTTGACCATGAGTTCAAGCCTACCTAACCTTTTGCCTTTACTTCAAGAACTTTCCACTCAGCTGGAAGGAACCTTGAAATTCGATACACTTACCAAAACCTTATACGCTACTGATGCTTCAGTTTATAGGGAAATGCCTTTGGCAGTAGCATTTCCAAAATCCGAATCGGATATCCAGAAACTGATACTTTTTGCGGCTAAAAATAGGACTTCACTAATTCCCCGTACTGCCGGCACCTCGCTTTCTGGTCAGTGTGTAGGCAATGGAATAGTGGTGGATGTTTCTAAGCATTTTACGGAAATCCTTGAATTAAATGTAGCAGAACGATGGGTGCGTGTGCAACCGGGCGTGGTGCGTGATGAACTCAATCGCTATCTCAGGCCTCATGGACTATTTTTCAGTCCGATTACTTCCACAGCCAATCGTGCGATGATTGGTGGAATGGTTGGGAACAACTCCTCCGGAACCACTTCCATTGTCTATGGGGTAACCAGAGATAAGGTGATTTCACTGGATACTATTTTGAGCGATGGAAATCCAGCTAAGTTTGAAGCGCTTACTAAAGAGGAATTTCAGCAAAAACTGACTCTTCAATCACTTGAGGGTGATATCTATAGAAAGGTATTTGAAGAATTAAGTAACCCGGAAGCCCGGGAGGAAATTCATGCACAATTTCCAAAGAAGACAATTCATCGGAGAAATACCGGCTACGCAGTAGATGAATTGCTGAAGGCTGAGGTATTTGAAGGAGTAGGGGATTTTAATTTCTGTAGGTTACTGAGTGGTTCTGAAGGGACTTTGGCTTTTACCACTGAGATTAAAATCAGTCTTGACCCACTTCCCGAACCTATTGAAATCGTCGTAGCAGCTCATTTTGAGACCATCCATCAAAGTATGGTTTCCGCTCAGACTGCCATGAAGCATCCGGCTACTGCGGTAGAGTTGATGGATAAAATCATTTTGGATTGCACCAAAGAAAGCATAGAATACAGCAAGAATCGTTACTTCGTGGAGGGCGATCCCGAAGCGATTTTGATGGTTGAGTTTAGGGGACAAACTCTTGAAGAAGCCATGGCTAAAGGTAAAGCTTTGGTTGCCGACCTAAAAAGAACAGGTCTGGGATATGCTTATCCTATCATTGAACCGGCAATGGTTTCCACCGCTTGGGCTCTTCGCTCTGCAGGACTGGGATTGCTGGCCAATATTCCCGGCGATCCTAAGGCTGTAGCATGTATTGAAGATACGGCAGTAGACATCGAGGATTTAGCTGATTACATCGATGAGGTAGATGAGATGATGAAAGGCTTCAATCAGAAGCCAGTTCATTATGCACATGCAGGTGCGGGAGAGATACATTTGAGGCCTATTCTGGATTTGAAAAAATCAAAGGATGTGGAGGAGTTTTATAAAATTTCCAAAGCTTCTGCTGAATTGGTGAAAAAGTATCAAGGCTCGCTTAGTGGTGAGCATGGAGACGGCAGAGTTCGGGCTGCTTTCATTCCAATGATGGTTGGTGAAAAGAATTACGAACTTTTCCGCAGGATAAAATTCTCTTGGGATCCCCAGAATATTTTCAATCCAGGCAAAATTGTGAATGCGGCTCCGATGAATAAATTTCTGCGCTACGAGCCAGACATGCAGACTCCAACGCAGGATACGCTGATAGATTTCTCTCACGTGGGTGGGATTCTTCGCTTGGCAGAAAAATGTAATGGATCGGGTGATTGTCGTAAGCTTCCGGGATCTGGAGGTACGATGTGCCCAAGCTACATGGCTACCCGGAATGAAAAAGATACAACCCGGGGTCGTGCAAATACGCTTCGCGAATTTCTCACGATGGACAAAAAGGAAAACGCTTTTAACCATCCTGAGGTCAAGGAAGCTATGGATTTGTGCCTATCCTGCAAAGGCTGCACTGCGGAGTGTCCTTCCAACGTGGACATGGCAAGCATGAAGGCTGAATTCCTATATCAATACCAAAAAACAAACGGAATTCCACTCCGATCCAGAGCTTTTTCTTATATCAATGAGTTGAATGAGTTAGGCTCTAAAACCTTTGGATTAGCTAATTTTATGCTTAGCAATAGTTTTACTGGCGGAATGATGAAGTCTGTTTTGGGAGTAGCCCCGCAGCGGAATTTGCCTGCCATCAGTAAGGTGAGCTTACGAAAATGGTATAAAAAGAATTATGCTTCTCTGCCAAGTGCGCCTAAGCAGATTAAATCAGTTTACTTTTTTGTGGATGAGTTTACCAATCATAACGATACTGAAATTGGAATTAAAGGGATTTCACTGTTGAAAAAATTGGGTTATGAGGTAAGAATAGTGGGTCATGAGGAAAGTGGTCGGTCTGCACTATCAAAGGGACTACTTCCAAAAGCCAAAAGGCATGCGGAAGCGAATGTTAAAGTCTTTGACAAGTTAATAGATGGAAATACACCTCTGATCGGTTTGGAACCTTCGGCTATTCTGAGTTTCCGTGATGAATACCCAAGAATAGTCAAGAAGGAATTGGCAGAAGCTGCCAAGAAGCTAAAATTTCATGTGAAGCTGATAGATGAGTTTTTGGGGCAGGAAATTGCTGCCGGAAATATCAAAGCTGACTCTTTTACTTCCAAGACTCAGAAGATCAAACTCCATGGTCATTGTCATCAGAAGGCGCTTTCTTCCATGACTTGGACGCAGAAGTTATTGTCTTTGCCTGCAAATTATAGTGTGGAAACCATTCCAAGCGGTTGCTGTGGGATGGCTGGAAGTTTTGGTTATGAGGCCGAGCATTACGAAGTTTCTCAGCAAGTGGGAGAGTTGGTGCTGTTTCCAGCAGTAAGGAAAGCTGATGCGGAAACTATTATCGCAGCCCCAGGAACTTCTTGTCGTCACCAGATTGCGGATGGTACAGGCAGAAAAGCCATGCATCCGGTGGAGATTTTGTGGGAAGCGCTGAACGATGTGTAATTGTTTTGTCGAAATAATGGAAAAATAAAGGCCGGGTAGAATACCCAGCCTTTATCGCTTTGTAGGTCAGTATCGACTGTGTCTAGGCAGATGCGATAAATAAACCAGCAATGGTCAAAACTTCCTCAGTGGTTAAAGGTTCATCGAACCCTTCAGTAATTCCATCAGCGCCAATTGTGGTGACGGTGGTTACATCTACTCCTCCTTGGATTAAATTGTCCTCTCCATTATACACTGCTTGAGTAGCTGCAGGCATTCCTTCACCTCTTTCCGCTTGTGTAATCCATCCTTTCAATCCTCTAAGTCGTCTTACCTCGGAGGCATGTCTAGCTTCCACGGAATGGATTTGAAGAGCAGCTGTGAGGGCAGAGTTTTCTGCGATCAAGTTTCCAGCCTGACCTTTATAGGCTCGAACGCCTGTGTCTTCAAAAGCTTGCGCTAAAATTAGAAATTGTTCATAATCAGAGAACGGAGTAAAGTTGCCTCCCGCAGTAAAATCAAAGCTTGGTTTTTCTACAGGTGTTCCACCATAACTTAAGATTGCCGACTTCAGAAATGCTACATGATCTACTTCATGTTTTTCGATGGTTTGGAAAATTGCCATGTCCTTTCCTGGGGGAATTAAACCTGGAGAATTGATTCCAGTGGTATAAAATTCACCTTCCAAGTATTCTAAAGTGAGAGCAAAGTTGAGCACATTGAGTACCGTTGGAATATGTGCCGCAGAGGCATTTTGAGTGCTTCCGGCCACCAGTCCGACAGGAATAGCTGCAAAAGCGATGTTTTTCCCAAAGTTTGCCAGCTTTTTGAAAGCTTCACGTCTTGAAGTGAATGTATCAAGCTCTTCTGTCTTGATATCATACCTATTGAGTACTTCTAATATTTTCATGTTATGACTTTTTAAGGTTAGGAAGTAGGTAATTGATTTGCAATGATTTTGTTGGTAATAAATGGTGCGGCAGCTTCCAATACTATACTAGGAGAAAAAGCTCTATCCAAACCATTTGAATCAATTATATCATCTCCGGCGAAAGAAGTAAAGTCATTGTCAAAAATACTTCTTATTGCCGCTGCGTGGCGTGCTTCAACAGAGACGATTTTACCTGCAATTAATAGATAATCAGCACTTTCCAGAAGTTGTCCTGCTCCGTTATAGGCAGCCACTCCAAGGTCTTCAAATGTTTTTGCCGTAGCTAATACACTTGATCTATCGTTAAAATCAACGCTGCTGAAATCAAATGTAAGGTCGATAATGGCCTTACTCCCTAATGCTGCTTTCAGAAAATCCCGGTGGGCTACTTCATGATTTTTGATGTCTTCCATCATGGTCATTTCTGATCCGCTAATTCCAGTGTACATATTGGCCACTACCTGCAAGTAAAATGCTGCCTCTAATTGCTCCAGAGCGTATGCATAATTCAGGATTCCAATATCACCTTTTCCCAAAGGAACGGCTCGCATTTCAGGCCCTTTTGGAGCATGTCTTTGATTTGGAAGGGCTTCGAATACTTCCTGACAGCCTGACAATAAAATTCCCGTAGTTGCGATGCTTACTCCGGTGAATTTGAGGAAACTTCTGCGATTGCCTTTGCGCTGGCTCAGTACAGCAGTTGACTCATCTGTTAAAGTTTGTTTTGACATGATGATTGTTTTAAATGGTTAAAATTAGTTGAACAATCAGAGCACTTCAACTCAGTTAATAAACTGGTAGTATTTAATCCAAGAAAGAATAAAATATATACTAAACTACTCTGATTGCTATCTGAAATAGATTAAAAAACAGTACCATTTAAAGCCTACAAGTTGATCCCCTGTATTTCATTTTTTGCTATAAAATGACTTTTAAGGCATTTAATCAATACTTTTTTATATACGAAGTAGGTATTTGAGTTGGATTGAGCAGATTTAAAAAAAATACCACTTTAAGCATTGAGCTTAAAGTGGTATTCAAAAGTAGGGCGTGATTTAGATGAAAAGTTTGCAAGTATTCTGCACAGCTTTACTCTAATATGGATGAAGTAGAGCTTTCTGATCTAAGACAGAAATGATTTACACAGTCTGTCTTGTAATGTAGGCTTTTCGTGGATAGTTTATAATTATTCGATTCAGAAGTCGTACTTAGTATTTGGTAGAATGCTTTCAATCGTCAAGGTTTTAAAGCCTAGATGGTTTCAAACTATGTCATCTCAATACTTTTCGAGCTACATATTCAGCGCATCTTGCCGCTAATCTTGCGGTAGCTTGATCTTGATCGAAAGTAGGATTGAGTTCAACTACATCTAGGGAAATTAGCTTTTTGGTCGAAGAGATCATTTCAAAAACCTTAAATGCGAACTCTGGCCGGAATCCCATGGGTGAGGGGGCGGATACTCCCGGCGCAAAAGCGGAAGAGAAGCCATCCATATCAACACTAAGGTATATTTTATCCACAGAATCCAGAAACCACAAGATTTTCTCTTGAATTACCTCCCAGTTATTCAGCCTAAAATCTTCCATAACCATCCATTTTGCGCCAATTTTATCCGCCGTCTCAAAAAGTGATTTTGGGGTGACAGATCGCTGAATCCCCAAACATAAATACTGGAAAGTATCGGGGTTTTCCTGTGCTAGTTGGAGAAATGCTGAGCCTGAATGACCCTTTCCATCAATTGTTGGGCGCAAATCAAAATGAGCATCCATATTGATAATTCCCAATTTCTGATTTTTTGCCGCCAAGTGCCTATAAATACCTCTTCCGTGCGCCAAAGCCAGATCATGACCCCCACCTAAAAGTATCGGAAAATGCTTGGTTTCCAGTAGATTGAAAACAGTTTCGGTGAGTAATTCATGACTTGATTCTAAATCTGAATTCTCAGTAGAAATATCTCCATAATCAAAGATTCTGCTTTTTTCAGGTAAGTGAAAAGCCAAAGATCCTAGGTTCTTTCTTATGGCATTTGGTCCTTCTGCAGTTCCTAATCTCCCTTGGTTTCTTTTTACGCCCTCTTCACCTGCATATCCTAAGATACCGACTTTCGGAGAATTTTGATTTTCGTCCAGCTTGAGATCTTTTACTGAGATAGCAGCTTGATGCCAGTATTCTATTGTTTCAGATTTTCTTCCTGTCCAAAGTGAAGGATTGGGATTTTGATGAGGCATATGGAGTTTGTGATTTATTTTATGCTAAATTATAAACAGCTGTCTGATATTTTAAATAACAGAAACAATGTATATGGTTTTTAGGTAAAATTCAAAAATGCAGTTTAGCCATGAAATCGAGCATGTCGAAAGCGACACAGAGGGATGATTTTCTGTAATGCGAGATTCCGTTTGGCCTTTGAAAAAAAATATAATCATATGAAAGAATATAGAATTCCTCAAAAAGATAAAATTGATTTGGATGCTTTTCAAGAGCCAAATGAGTCCTTTGGCGGATATAGCTATGCGGATTACCTTAAATGGGACTTCGAAGAAATCGTCGAATTGATCAAAGGGAAAATATTTGCTAAAGCTTCGGCTCCAAACCGCAGACATCAGGAAGTGTCTGCAAATCTAACGTCCATATTATGGGTTTTCTTGAAAGATCACTCCTGCAAAGTCTATTCAGCTCCTTTTGATGTCAGGTTTTCTAAAAATCCAAAAGATGAAAAGGTGAAATCCGTAGTTCAGCCGGACATCTCTGTAATATGCGATCCTTCCAAATTGGATGATAAGGGATGCCTGGGAGCCCCGGATCTGATTGTTGAAATTCTTTCACCGGGAAATAGCCGAGTGGAACTTCAGAATAAGTATGAGCTATATCAAGAATACGGAGTGAGAGAATACTGGGTGATTCATCCTACAGAATGTACAGTATTGATTTACACATTAATTGACGGGAAATTCCACCCTTCCCGACTATTTACATCTGGTGACCAAATTCAATCTAGTGTTCTTCCAGGATTTACACTTGATTTGGAAGAGGTTTTGTGAACTACATTTTAGTGACACAGCAAAGAAGCGGAGGTTTTCACAGAGAAAACAGATTTGTGTTATCCTTCTTCTCCAGAAGCTGGATAATTATCATTTTAAAGTCCCAATTCTTAAATATTTTTAGTCTAAAATAGAATTCAATATATCATCATCCACCAAATTTGGCAAAGTGACTTTGTATCTGGGACTTCTATCCATCTCTCGCTGAATGGCTTCCAAGGAACCTGGGTTTCTAGCCCAAGCGCGTCTTGCAATTCCATTGTTTACGTCATAAAATAGCATGGATTTCAGTTTTCTTTCAGCTTCCTCACTCCCGTCAAGTAGCATCCCGAAGCCGCCATTCATCACTTCTCCCCAACCTACACCACCACCATTGTGAATAGAAACCCATGTGGCACCACGAAAGCTATCTCCGATCACATTGTGGATTGCCATGTCTGCAGTGAACTTGCTGCCATCGTAGATATTGCTCGTTTCTCGGAAAGGTGAATCTGTACCGCTGACGTCATGATGATCACGACCTAGTACAATAGGAGCGGAAATTTTTCCTGCTGCAATGGCACCATTAAAAGCTTGGGCAATCTTAGCCCGGCCTTCCGTATCTGCATAAAGAATATGGGCTTGGGAGCCAACTACCGGTAGATTCTTTTCTACTTCTTCGATCCAGGTGATATTGTCCTGCATCTGCTGTTGAATAGAAACGGGAGAATGCTGCATGATTTCCTTCAAGACTTGAGCAGCTAGCTGATCGGATTTTCTCAAGTCTTCAGCTTTTCCAGAAGTACAAACCCAGCGGAAAGGTCCAAATCCATAGTCAAAACACATTGGTCCCAGTATATCCTGAACATAGGACGGATAACGGAAATCAAGGCCGTTTTCTGCCATTAGCTCAGCGCCTTCTCTGGATGCTTCCAGTAAAAAAGCATTTCCATAATCGAAAAAGTAAGTTCCTTTTGCTGCATGCTTATTAATCGAAGTGGCATGTCTTCTCAGCGTTTCCTGAACCTTTTCTTTGAATACTTCAGGATTCTCAGCCATCAGCCGATTTGATTCTTCGAAAGTCAGGCCTACTGGATAGTAGCCTCCAGCCCAAGGATTGTGAAGTGAGGTCTGATCGGAGCCAAGTTCTATCAAAATATTTTCTTCATCAAATCGCTCCCAAACATCGACCACATTGCCGATGAAGGCGAGAGAAACCACTTCCTTATTGCGTTTGGCAAGTTGAGTCCGAAGAACCAGCTCATCTAGATCTTCAATCAATTCATCCACCCAGCCTTGTTCATATCTTTTGCTGGCAGCGGCAGGATTTACTTCTGCCCAGATAGTGATACAGCCTGGGATACTGCCGGCTTTCGGCTGCGCTCCGCTCATTCCGCCCAAGCCGGCGGTCAAGAATATTTTTCCTTCGGGTGTTTCTCCCGCTTCCAATTTTTTTCTAATAGCATTCATAACAGTAATCGTAGTGCCATGCACAATCCCCTGGGTCCCGATGTACATAAATGAACATGCTGTCATTTGTCCATACTGGGTAACTCCAAGTGCATTGAATTTCTCCCAATCATCAGGCTTGGAATAATTTGGGATCATCATTCCATTGGTATCCACCACGCGGGAGCTTCTGGGGAAGAAGGAAAAAGCCCCATAGGATGACCGGAATATAGATGTAGCGTCTGCTCATCTGTCATTTCAGACAGATACTTCATCCCCCAAAAGGTATTGTGCCCAATTCTGGAAAACAGCTCCATTTCCTCCATAAGTGATCAATTCCTCAGGATGCTGAGCCACAGCAGGATCCAAATTGTTTTGAATCATCAGCAAGATGGCAGCCGCTTGCTGGTTTTTTGAGGGATATTCTTGAATCGGTCTCGCATGCATCTCATAGTCAGGCATGAATCTGTACATATAGATTCTCCCAAATTCTTTCAGCTCGGCTAAAAATTCTCTGGCTAATTCCGTATGCCAATCCTGAGGGAAATAGCCCAAGGCATTCCTTATGGCAAGTTTTTTTTCTTCTGACGAAAGGAGATCCTTTCTTTTGGGAGCGTGGCTAAGTGACTTGCTTCGTCCCTTTTTTGGAGGAAGAGAAGTGGGAATACCTTGTTGAATTTGCTCTTGAAAAACCATTATAATTACGATTTATTGATTTACGAGGTTAATGAACCTCGAGCCTCATTCTCTGGATCTTGCGTCTGGGATCTACTATCTTGATTCTAAAATCTTAAGTCTTCAAGCCTCTTTTCCAGACTTGAGCTGGTTTCAGTTTGCCTTGTTGGTAAAGGATCTCTCTATAGTCAGAGGTAGAGAAAAGATTAAAATCAGCGAGAAACCCTGCTTTCAATTTTCCCCGATCTTCTAAGCTCAAAGCAGCCGCTGCGCGGAAAGTTATTGCGGATAAGACTTCAGCGGTGCTTAGTTTTTCGAAAGTTGCCAAAATAGAAGCTTGTGTCAATAAGTCGCCCATTGGAGCGGAACCGGGGTTCCAATCACTCGCAATTGCCAAAGAACCTCCCTGATCCAGAATTTTCCTGGCTGGAGTAAACCCACAGCCCAATCCAATAGAAGCGCCTGGAAGTGCTAAGGCTATAGTATTTGACTTTGCCAAAAGGCCGATTTCTTTCTCAGTGGAAGCTTCCAAGTGATCGGCTGATTTGGCGTTAAATTTTACCGCCACGGCAGATCCTCCCGTGGTGAATTGATCGGCATGAACGGTAAGGTCAAAACCTAATTCTTTTGCTTTTTGATAATAGCCAGTAATTTCTTGCGGCGAAAAAGCACTTTGCTCAATAAATGAATCAATTCGATTGGTGAGATTCTCAGACTTGAGAATAGGGAATAGCTGCTCGACTATTTCCAGAAGATAATCTTCTTTAGACCCTTTAAAATCACGTGGCTTCACGTGAGCTGCCAGGCAGGTTGGGATAAGATCAGCTATGGCCTGGAAATCGGCATTTTTTATTGCCCGTAGCATTTTAAGTTCTTCGGCGTCAGTTAATCCGTAGCCGCTTTTTACCTCAATGGTAGTTACTCCTTCACCCAAGTGTCGATTAGCGTTTGAGACGGTTCTCGCGGTAAGTTCTTCTTGACTGAGATTTCTGGTTTGCGTGACCGTATCCCAAATCCCACCACCGGCTTCTGCTATTTCCAAATAGGATTTTCCTGCATTCCGCATAGCAAAATCTTTTACCCTACTTCCTCCAAAACAAATATGCGTATGACAATCGACCCATCCCGGCAGCGCAACATAATCTCCTTCCAATTGAACTATTTCTTCGTATCGCTCCGAGCATCCTATATGTTTTGGATTAGGAATTTCAGAGAATCGGTTTAAGCCTGTGCAGCTTCCAGTTTGAGGGAAGAAGTTGGTGTAGGTCTTTTTGTTTATGTCCCTGGATTCTTTCAAAGACATCCTTGAGCCATTCAAATTCATTGATCTTGTTCTTTTTGCAGCTGGCCATAAAGGAGTACATCCCGGCAGCCATCTCAGCTGCCTGATGTGATCCTGCGAACAAAAATGCCTTTCTCCCCACCGCAAGGGGGCGTACCGCATTTTCTATCAGATTATTGTCTATCTCCATCTGGCCATGGAGCTCGTACGCACTCAGTCCCGCCCATCTGGGTAGTGTGTAGTCAATAGCTTTTCCCATTGGACTTTGGGGTCTGTATCGGTATTGGTTCTCCTTGAGCCATTTCTCCAGTCGTTCCAGAACAGGACGTGCGTGTGTAAACTCTGTCCTTCCCTTCCCTTGGGGCACCCCAAGGGAAGGGATTAATTAATTATCCGTTTCGATCTCCAGCCGTAACTGACCCTCAAATTTAATAGCTAGCCGTTGGACAGTCAAGCTCCAGTTGTGCAAAAGGGAATTCCATTTTTTCTCAATCCTGCGGGTTGCTAGATATACGAGAGTCAACAAGGCCATATCACTTGTAAATGCCTATTTGGTCTTGGGCACTTTTCTCATGGGCATACTTCATAATGGCGCAGACCAGTCTGATCTACTTTTGGAAGAAAAAAGCATCGCCAATTAAATCTGTGATTTAACCAAGTTGAGGAATTGCTAGTGCCCATTGCCCCTGCATATTGCCTAGTCCTGCCACAAGCCTATAGGATTAAGCTATGATTTTTTTGCATTCAAATAGATTTTGCAGTATTTTTTTGAACACATAAAAAGTGCCTTTATAGTATTGATAATCAATTTGATACTATAATAAAAGGGTTTTATAGTTTGGGTTTTGTAACTTTGGTTTTATTTTAATGTTAATGGCAAGGCAATTGCTGTCTTTTTCCCTAAATTTGTAAGCGAATAACCACTATTATATGTTTTTTATCCTTGCCACGATTACCGCTTTTTCTGTAGGATTTTTAGTAACTCCTATATTAGTTTCAGTTCTCAAGAAATTAAAAATTGGGGATACACCTGGAGGAAGAAAAATCCATAAATCCTTCATCCCATCCATGGGAGGAATTGGTTTTTTTGTGGCCGCTGCCTCTACTCTTTCTATTTGGGGTTGGCAGTTTCCCTTACCGGATATTAAATATTTACTGGGGGGAATCCTGTTGATGTTTTTTGTGGGACTAAGAGATGATATTGTGGAATTAAAAGCTTCCAGGAAATTATTAGGTCAGATAGTTGCCGTGCTTTTGGTGGTCATTGTTGCTGATATTAGAATTAAGACCTTTCATGGATTCTTGGGAATTGGGGAGTTTAATTTGGCTGGGAGCTATATTTTCACTGGGATTGTCTTATTGGCATTGACCAATGGCTTCAATTTGATTGATGGATTAGATGGGCTGGCGGGAACTATTGCTGTCATTTCCTTAAGTTTCTTGGGAGCTTGGTTCTATGTACAAGGAGTTGAAAGCTATGCCTTGGTAAGTTTTGTTTTCTTAGGTGGAGTGCTATCCTTTCTTATGTTTAATTGGCACCCAGCAAAAATATTCATGGGAGATACCGGGTCTCTGACGCTAGGTTTTACTTTGGCATCGCTGATTGTGGCATTTATGGGAATCAATGAAGGTTTGCCTACGGGGGCCTTTTTGAAAATTGAACCTACATTTGCCGCTTCCGTGGCCCTTATGATGTTTCCATTATATGATATGGCCAGAGTATTTGTCAGGAGAATATCTCAGGGAAAAGGACCTATGACCCCGGACAAATCACATGTGCATCATTTCCTGATGAGAATGGGATTGAAGCATAATCAAGTGGCTTTACTATTGGGTTCCCTGCAATTTGGTATTGTCCTTTTGGTTTTTTTTATGAGGGATTTCTCTGATAATATAGTTATTCCTGTCATTATCACCATTTCAATGTTCTTGGGCTATAGGCTAGATAAAGTGACTGTTCACTACTTAAAGAAAAAGGTGGCATTGCAGCCTAAAGTTCTGGAGATTAGACGGGTTAATGTCAACCAAAAATTGAAAATAAAATTGGATAAAAGCGAGTTCAAGGACTCTAAGGTAAATATGAATTAGACTCTGGTCTCAACAGCCTCCCGAAGCCGCCTTGAGTGTCTCACTCAGGGCAAGGAGTCGGAATATCGGGTGGTGACACAAGCTCGGCAAACAATTAAAGTAGGGTCTCCCGGGATAGGAGACTTTTTTTGTGAAAGCTTATTCTTGACAGCCCGGCTTTCCAAATGGTTTTGTACTTAAAAAGGATTGAATCACATGCCCTCATATTTCTTAGCATGTTATTCTGAAGCTTCTGTATAATAATATATGTATGCTATGCACCTAATAGGGTTATAAGCTGGAGGCAGTTTCGGCTAATAAGTAAATCAATACGCGTTTTCATCACCGGAAAAAATGGTTTTGGCAGTCATCCAGATAAGTTTAAGATCAAAGACTACGCTCCAATTCTTGATGTAATACATGTCCAGTTTATATCGAAAATAGATGGAATTGGGTAGTTCCGTCTCTCCCCGGTAGCCCTTTGCCTGCGCCAATCCCGTAATGCCGGGCTTGACCAAATGCCTGTTTTTATATCCTTCAATATAGTTAGCATTTTCCTCATTTTGTGACAAAATCAGGGGTCTGGGACCTACTAAAGACATATTTCCATAGATTACATTAAAAACCTGTGGCAGTTCATCTATGCTGGTTCTCCGTAGGATTCTGCCTATTTTTGTTACCCTAGGGTCATTTCTGGTAGCTTGCTTCAGGTCTTCCTGCTTATTGATGGACATAGACCGAAATTTATAGCAGTTGAAGACTGAGTTGTATATCCCTCCCCGTTTTTGGGTGTAGAATATTGGCCCAGGAGAATCCAGTTTTATAAGGATGGCTACAATGGGGAAAAGCCACCAACCTATTACGATCATTAAGCCTATAGAGCAAAATAGATCAATGAATCTCTTAATACTTAGGTTGAACCAGTTTAGCTTCTCGGAAAGCAATATCTCCTCTTGCTCCAGAGCTTTTAGATTGCTTGAATTAATTTCAAGAACTTTTTTTTCTAGTTGGTTATTCTGCTTTGCTCTATTTTTCAAAGGTGATATACTTGTAGGTTTACTGCGCTGGTAAAGATCACTAGATTTCCAGTTTTTTACAAAGGTTATTTTTTTGTTTAGCCTTTTCAATTCTGTTGAATCAGGCAGAAATTCCCTTAGAATTAGCTGTAATCCAAACTCCTAAAATCATGCCATATCCCTCATCTTTTCTCTTAGCACTTGCTTAGGGTTTTAGTAGCTTATTTAGCTTTCACATACTATACTTTGCTGTTTGGAGTAAAATTTTTGAATTTTATTTTAAAACTTTCAAAATTAATAGCCTTATTTATTTCCTTTCTTTTTTGGCAATAGCCAGTAGTTTTGGACTGGATTAGTGCGTGATTCCTTGCTTAAGTTAAACAGTAAAATTTCAGTTTAAAGTTTTAATAATGAATAGCTTATAATTGTCATTTATGAAAAATCACAGAGTGGCTAACCCCTCCAAATACCATTATTGATTAATGGTATAGACCAATTAATAAATAATTAACAGATGTTTTTGGGCTGTGTTGCTGTGATTTGCGCTATGGTGGTTTGATATTTGTGTGGTATATTTTGGCAGTCTTAGCTAAAAACATGCATGGCTCTTAATATTCCACTTTCTTTTCCCGTATTTAAAGGCAACGAAAATTTTTATACTCAACAGGCGATAAGCTCTGGTCACATAGCGACTTCCGGTCAATTTATCAATAGATTCGAAAGCAAGCTCTCAAAAAGACTAAGGACTCATGAAGCTGTTGTGTTGAATTCGGGTACCTCAGCCTTGCATTTGGCAATGGTATTGTTGGGTATAGGTCCAGGTGATGAAGTGATTTGTCAGTCTTTTACCTTTTGTGCTTCAGCCAACCCAGTGGTTTATCTGGGAGCCAACCCGATTTTTGTAGATAGCGAAAAGGAAACCTGGAATATTAGTCCGGAAATTCTTGAGGACACCATTCTCAGCAGAATTTCCAAAGGTAAAAAACCAAAAGCCATAGTAATAGTTCACTTATTTGGCATGCCTGCCAAATTAAAAGAGATCTTAGAGATAGCTACCAAGTACAATATCCCTGTATTGGAAGATGCTGCCGAAGCTATTGGAAGCAAATATCAGGGCATGGCATGCGGCACTTTTGGGCAAATAGGGGTCTATTCCTTCAACGGAAATAAGATCATGTCTGCCGGTGGTGGTGGTGCGTTGATTGCAAATGATACGGCTATAATCCAACGAGCAAAGTTGCTGTCCACCCAAGCAAGAGAAGACCTGCCTTTCTACCATCACCTAGAAATTGGCTATAATTATAAAATGAATAACCTTTCAGCAGCTGTCGGTCTTGCGCAGCTAGAGCAGTTGGATTCTTATATCAAAAGCAGAAGACTTGTAAATCAAAGATATAGAGCCTTATTGAAGGATTTCCCCGGTATTGAATTTCAAACAGAGTCTTCTGACTCTACCTCAAACTATTGGCTTACAGCTATTTTGGTTGATTATAGGAAGACAGGATTTTCAAATAAGCAATTGAAGACAGCCTTAATGAAGAAGGGCATTGAAAGCAGGTATCTTTGGAAACCCTTACATACGCAGCCTGTTTTCAACATGACTCCGTATTACGGAGGAAGTTTGGCTGAGAGGCTATTTGAAAGTGGACTTTGTCTTCCTAGTTCAGTAGATTTGACACTTCACGATCAGGAAATGATTGTAGATGTAATCCATACAGAACTCAGTAAAACATTTAAATAAGTGATTTATCGTAATTGGCTTAAAAGAGGTGTAGATATAATTCTTGCTTTTTTGATGTTTATTGTGCTTTTGCCAATTTTTTTAATTTTGCTGATTGGCTTAAGCCTTCACCACAGAGGTTCACCCTTCTTTTCGCAAGCACGTCCGGGGAGGGGGAATGTTCCATTTCAGATATTGAAATTCAAGACTATGTCCGACCTTGTTAATAACAATGGGGATCTATTGGCTGATTCAGAGCGAATCACAGGTTTTGGTAGGATGATCCGGAAATCATCTCTGGATGAAATCCCCCAATTGATCAATGTGCTAAAAGGAGATATGAGCCTAGTTGGCCCTAGACCTTTGCTCTATGATTACATCAGCCTGTATTCTAATGAGCAAGCCAGACGGCATGAAGTAAGACCGGGTGTGACAGGCTGGGCTCAAGTGAACGGTAGAAATGCTATTTCTTGGGATAACAAGTTCAAGTTTGATGTTTGGTATGTAGATAATTTATCCTTCCTTTTGGACCTTAGAATTCTTTTTAAAACTTTAGCTAATGTGCTTGTTGGTAAGGGGGTAACCCAACATGGGCATGTTTCTGTGGGAAGATTTGAGGGTTCTGGAAAAGAAAGGCTTTAAACCAACGAGTTTTGGTTTGGGTAAATTATCAAGGAAGTAAATCCACAAGCGGTAGTTTATCGTATATACCCATGAATCACCATTTGAAAACCCTAAAAATGCAAAATAATATTAAAATCTTTTAACTAGAATTTAGGGATACGCTGAAAAAGTAGTTATTTTGCACTTTAATCAGTTGCGTCAGTATGAGATTGTTAAATTTAGCTATTTGAATAAATTTATATTATGAATTTTTTGACTCGGTTAAAAATCCTTCCAAGATGGATAATAGCTACGCTTGACTCCTTTATTCTTTTTCAATGTGCCTTGTTTGGGTATTTGGTAAGGTTCAACTTTGAGCTAGGATTGATTGAACAATACGATGCCATTGCAGGGAGCATTACGTTTATGGTCGGTGGGCTACTGGTGATGCAGAATACCCGAAGCTATGAAGGTATAGTGCGACACACCGGCTTTAGAGATGGCTCAAATATCTTTAAAACTGTCCTGATCAATTTCATTCTCTTCCTATTCTTGAACTTCTTCCATGGGAACTTCTTGAATGATAGGTTTTTGCTGCCTACTTCAGTATTGATCATCGCGAGCCTTTCATCGCTTTTTTTGTTGATATTTTATCGATTGGTGGTGAAAGAACTTTTCGTTTACCTGAAAAACGGCATTCTGGTAAAGGAGCTGAAGAATGGAATTATATTCGGTGCAGGAGAGGCTGGGATTATTGCCCAAGAAGCCATCAAGCGAGATAGCAAAATTCTTTTTAACACAGTTGCTTTTTTGGACGATGATCCCAAAAAAGAAGGTAAGAATATAGATGGCAAGCGGATATATAAGGGCTTAGGAGATCTTGAGAGATTAGTACGGCAGTTCCATATTACTGAGGTGATAATAGCAGTCAGAGATCTGTCTGTACAGCGAAAGAAAGAGGTGATAGATGAGTGTCTTCGATTGAAAATATCTGTTTCAATAGTTCCTCCGGTAGATCAGTGGATCAACGGTGGCTTAACCGCCGGGGCAATTCGCGAAGTGAAAATTGAGGACCTGCTTAGTCGAGAGCAAATAATTTTGGATAATCCAAGAATACATCAAGACATGCAGGGAAAAGTGATCTTGGTGACTGGAGCGGCTGGCTCCATAGGGTCTGAGCTTTGCAGACAAATCTGTCACTATGACCCCAAGCTTCTTATAATGTTTGATATGGCAGAATCAGCCTTATATGATGTGGAGCAGGAGTTTAAGGAAAATCATTCTTTTTGCCCCATCAAGATTGTCCTCGGTGATGTGCGCAACAAAAAGAAAGTGAAGGAAGTTTTTAAAGCCTTCAAACCTCAGGTTGTATTTCATGCCGCAGCCTATAAGCATGTGCCCATGATGGAAAATTATCCTGCAGAGGCAATACAATCAAATGTGCTAGGTACGAAGATACTCGCTGATATTTCTGTGCTGGCTAAGGTGGACAAATTTGTTTTCGTGTCCACAGACAAGGCCGTAAATCCTACCAATGTAATGGGAGCTAGCAAAAGAGCTGCAGAAATGTATGTGCAAGCGCTCAATGAATACCTAGAGCGAAATCACAAAAATTATCATACCAAGTTCATTACTACTCGATTTGGAAATGTATTAGGCTCAAATGGATCGGTAATACCTTTATTTAAAAAGCAGATTATGCATGGTGGGCCTATCACTGTGACTCACCCGGAAATCACCAGGTACTTTATGACTATTCCGGAAGCCTGTCAATTGGTCTTGGAAGCTGGAATTATGGGGGAAGGTGGGGAGATTTTTGTCTTCGACATGGGTGAACCAATTAAAATACTGGATTTGGCCAATAAGATGATTCAACTTTCAGGCAAAAAAGTAGGGGAGGATATTAAGGTGGTTTTCTCAGGATTGAGAGATGGAGAAAAGCTTTATGAAGAGCTGCTCAACGATTTTGAAACAGTTAAAATTACCCACCATCCTAAAATCAAAATTGCTCAGGTACAGCCTTCTTCTTATCACAAAATCGACGGTCAAATCGAACTATTCCTGGATTTAGTCATTAAAAATTCTGAAAATGAATTGGTGTCTCATCTGAAAGTAATAGTACCTGAGTTTATTTCCAACTCCTCCAGATTTGGCGTTCTGGACAGGCTTAACTAGGGGTTTATTCAGATCAATTGCCCGTTCATAACTATCAAAATCTCGATGCAGCTTAGGAAGTATCATTGAATAGAATCCACCATCTAAGTTCTATTGTTAGTGCGACCATAAAATCTCTTATCTTAATTGAAGGAGATGTAGGATTAGGGTATAGAGTAGAAGCAGGTATCAGCATAGATCTTAATAAGTGGTTGAATCACAAAGCCTTAAATTCAGTTTCCGCGGCAAATTTTGTCTTATCAGTGGGGAACAGTCATTGTGATCCGGAAAAACTGAGCAACTATTCATCCAATGATGAGGAGTTCTTGGCTAGTATGTTGCAAGTCAAGTAGTTAAGTCTGAATTGACCGATTCTCGTAGGGTCCTTCATGAGTTGGTAGAGTTGTGTGATCTCCGCCTTATTAGGTAGGCCGGACATAAACTCTATGGAACTGCTATTTAGGTAGGAATGAAGTTTTAGCCAAAATTGCTTATTACATTGAGCAAATAGGTGAGTTGCGTATAGATAGATTAGGTCAAGTGAATCAAGAAGTAAAAAGCCGAAATCTCTCTTGTCTTGGAGATGATGGGATCGAACTGAAAATGCAAGAAAGGTATGTTTAATAACTAGCCTTTGCAAAGATTAGATATTCCCAATTGCTTTAAGTAGGTAGCTGAGTTGAAAAATATCTCCTTGAATAAGAAGTTCATACGAAATAATAAGGCAAATTTTCAAATCTACTTTTGCATTAACGAATCTAAAACATACCTTTGCATCACTCAAAAACAGGGTAGTTAAAGAGAAATCTAAAACAGTCCTGCAATTGAAGAAAACGGAGTGGTAGTTCAGCTGGTTAGAATGCCTGCCTGTCACGCAGGAGGTCGCGGGTTCGAGTCCCGTCCATTCCGCTTGATATTGATGAAGGAAGTTCATCAACTAGTGACAAATAAAATATTGGAGTGGTAGTTCAGCTGGTTAGAATGCCTGCCTGTCACGCAGGAGGTCGCGGGTTCGAGTCCCGTCCATTCCGCTTGATATTGATGAAGGAAGTTCATCAACTAGTGACAAATAAAATATTGGAGTGGTAGTTCAGCTGGTTAGAATGCCTGCCTGTCACGCAGGAGGTCGCGGGTTCGAGTCCCGTCCATTCCGCATAGGGTCCCGAAGAAATTCGGGACTTTTTTGTGTTTGCGAACTTTGTTTTATTCACCTAATCCAAAGAAAAGATAAAACTAGCCCTGAAATAGTTTACAATTCCTTTAATCACCTCTCATAATTTGTATGTTTAGAATGCCTGTCCCGATTCATCGGGAAGGTCGTGGGTTCGAGTCCTCCCGAAAGCTTTCGGGACAGGCTGTCCATTCCGCATAGGGTTCCGAAGAAATTCGGGACTTTTTTGCATTTATATTACTCTGATAATGTCCCGCTACGGACATCAGTACACAGGTATAGGTATTAAAAAGTGTGACTGGTTAGGATCATTACTGGGTGAAGTCAACAGGTGTTTGGTTTGCGAATCAAATACTTTCCTGTAGATGGGTATGAAGTTTTCTGCCCTCGCGGACGATGATTTCAATGATTTCTTCAACATCCTTTTTCGAAGTCCTGAAATTGACAATACAACCTCTCAGACAGTATTTCTCAACCACTACAGCGTTAGACAAAAATAATTCTCCACCGTTCTGCAGGATATTCAGGAGATTTTCATTCAAGGTGTTTAAATAGGTATTATCCCACTTACCCTTCGGGAAATAGCGCAGCGTGGTTATGCTGAGCTTCTGCGTTATGGCTTCAAGCTCAGGATGAGTTTTTGCTTTTTCAAAGAAGTGTTTTGAAATGGCTATGTCTTCATTGATCATCTGCACATATCCATTTCTTCCAACCTGTTGCATAGCCATCCAGACTTTCAAAGCCCTGAATCCTCTTGAGTTTTGAAAACCATATTCATAAAAATTCATCGATGGCTCATCCTTGGTATTTTCAAAGTTGTAGTAAACCGGATGTGAACTATAAGTATCAAGCAGATGCTGTGGATTTTTCACCAATGCACAGCCTACCTCAAGCGGTGCATAGAGCCATTTATGAGGATCTAATGCAAGGGAGTCTGCCTCTTGAATGCCGTTAAACATATTTTCGTATTCCCGAATCGCTGCAGCGGGAATCCCATAAGCACCATCGATATGAAACCATAGATCATATTTTTTGCATATGGCAGCAATACCTGCAAGATCATCAACTACTCCGGTGCTGACGTCTCCGGCAGTTCCCACCACCATAAATGGTTTCAAGCCATTCTTAAGATCCTTTTCCAACGTTTGGGCGAGAATGGCATTGTCCATCTTATTTTCAGCATCCGTAGGTATCCATCGAATGGAATCGTAACCATGACCAAATAAGACCGCTGCTTTTTCAATCCAGGTATGGGTTGTCTTAGAACAATAAACAATCATTTTTTGTGGCATCCCCGGCAATCCTTCTTTTTTCAAATTCTTGTGTGCCTTTGCCGTTCGAGCGGCAAGAAAAGCGGTGAAGTTGGCCATGTTACCTCCACTGACTAATATTCCACCATAGTCTGGTGAAACTCCAATAAACTCTGCCAACCATTTGATTGTCTGCTTCTCGATAGCCGTTGCCATCGGACTTAAACTATTGGCACCCACATTTGGATTTACTGCAGCGGCCAATAAATCCGCCAAGACACCAATGGGAGCAGGAGATGATGTGATGTATCCTAGAAATTTCGGATGACCGTTGAGAAGAGAGTGATTCAATAGCAAATCAGTAGTTCTTGAAATTAACTGGGAAACCGGAATGCCGTTTTCTGGAAGGGTTGCCGTACCTAAAATATCTTGAATCTGTGTAGGAGTTTCAGCAGTGGTAACCAGCTTTTGATCGATGTTGCCGATGAATTCAGCTATCAAATCTACCATTTGGTATCCGGCTTGTCTAAAGTCCTCTTTGCTTAGTTCGATGGGGGAGTGTCGAGAAGGTAACATGGTGTGTAGGGATTGGAAAAAGTCAACTTGACAATGGCGCTACTGAAAGTAATAAATCTTGATCAAAAGTGCTATTCTTGGGCATTAGCAACTGGAACCTCCCACGGCCAAGCTCAGGAACAAGCTTTCTTTCATGCTAGCCTGAGTAGCAGGACTGTGAGTACATAGACCATAGTAATCTGACCTATATAAAAGGTCTGGGGGCATACGTCGTTGAACGATCAGTATTTGCATATTTTCAGATCCAAATGACTTTTCCTTTCCGCCAAATGAGTCTAATTTGCAAAGCATCTTTCTATCCATTTGTATATTGAACTATGGAAATCTTACCCCAACCATCCATTTATATTTTTGGTTTACGGGTTGATGAACCCATGACAACCCTTACCGACCTGCTTGTTTCTATGGTTTGCTTTTATGCGTTTTATAAGCTCTCAAAGAAAAAATCATCAGACCGTCCCCAGCTCTATTTTAAGTATTATTTCCTTCTAATGGGAATTGCTACCGGTCTCGGTGGCCTTGTTGGACATGCATTTTTATATTTATTAGGGTTTTCATGGAAATTGCCTGGATGGATCACAAGTATGCTTTCGGTAGCGCTGATAGAACGATCCGCTATCCAACATGCTAAACCATATATTATACCAGTTGTTGGAAAATCCTTTTTGATCATCAATGTGATAGAATTGGTCATCATTATGACTATTACAATGATAACGCTCGATTTCAGCTGGGTTGAATTTCACTCCGGCTATGGCCTTTTGGCAATAGTTGCTCCTTTTCATCTGTGGGTATACTACAAGACCCGAGATCGAGGTAGTGCATTTGTTCTGCTGGCTGTTGTGCTCGCTTCCACCGCCGCTCTGTTCTATATGAGTCAGGTTTCGTTTCATACATGGTTTAACTACCTGGACATCAGTCATACGATTATGGCAATAGCTGCAATTGTATTTTACTTGGGAGCAATTAATCTAAATAAGCCACTGAAATTGAAGAAACGCAGCACTTTCACAAAGCAGGGAGCATGAATCAGATGGGGGCAGGGTTAGTAGAAAAGGTCTACCACGATATAGGTCTGAGGAATGAAAATAGAGCCAACTTGTACGACCCTTTTGGTTCAGCGTTTTTGAAAGCATAGGTTTTTCATTTTCATTAGGAACCATCTGGAACACATGGGGCGGACTGAAAATCCTTTTTTGTTTTGCATCCTTTTCTATTTATTCTTCCATATGTTAAAGCTAAGGGCGATTAAAAATTTTAATTCCCAAGGGTATATGCTTATCTTTGGCTTTCCCAAAAATCACCAAAATGGTATTAGAATTCGAAAAACCTATAGCTGATTTAGAACAGAAACTTCAGGAAATGAAGGAGTTGGCTATCGGTAGAAAAATCGATTTAAGCTCAGATATTGAATCCCTTGAAGACAAAATTCTTGCTTTGAAAAAAGAAACTTTTCAAAATCTGACCCGCTGGCAGCGAGTTCAGCTTTCCCGGCATGCCGACAGACCTTATGCGCTGGATTATATCTATGAAATGACAAATGATTTTGTCGAATTGCATGGAGATAGAAATGTAGCAGATGATAAGGCGATGGTTGGCGGTTTAGGGGATCTGGACGGACGATCTGTAATGTTTGTTGGGCAGCAAAAAGGTAGAAATACTAAGCAACGCCAACATAGAAACTTTGGGATGGCAAATCCTGAAGGCTATAGAAAGGCTCTTCGCCTCATGAAAATGGCTGAAAAGTTTGGTAAGCCTATTGTCACATTGATTGATACTCCAGGTGCGTTTCCAGGTTTGGAGGCAGAAGAAAGGGGCCAAGGTGAGGCAATTGCCCGCAATATTAAGGAAATGTTTATGCTAAAGGTACCTGTAATCTGCATCATCATTGGTGAAGGAGCCTCAGGAGGCGCTTTGGGTATTGCGATAGGGGATCGCGTGATGATGTTGGAAAATTCCTGGTATTCGGTTATCTCTCCTGAAAACTGTTCTACTATTCTCTGGAGAAGTTGGGATTATAAGGAGCAGGCTGCGGAGTCACTGAAGTTGACTGCAATAGATATGCACGGCAATGGCCTGGTGGATGGTATTATTCCAGAACCACTGGGTGGAGCGCATAGGGATATGAAAAAAATGGCCATCACCCTCAAGGAAGCTATTCTGAAAGCGTTGAAGGAGCTCGATAAAATTAAAGCAGAGAAAAGAATTGAACAGCGCATCGACAAGTTTTGCTCGATGGGTGTAGTAGTTGAATAAAATATTTTAAGCCCGGATTTCTCACCAAGTCCGGGATTTTTCTTTTATATCATGGAATTACACGTAGTCAATACCGGATTCTTCAAACTGGACGGAGGAGCCATGTTTGGTGTAGTGCCCAAAACACTTTGGTCACGCACAAATCAGGCAGACGAAAAAAACCTGTGCACCTGGGCTATGAGATCTCTCCTCGTAGTCGAGGGAAATAGAATCGTATTGATTGACAATGGTATTGGAGATAAGCAAGATGCCAAGTTTTTCTCCCATTTCTATCTTCATGGTGATGACTCTTTGGAAAAGAGCTTGAAGATACTTGGCGTTAGCGCTCACCAAATCACAGATAACTTTCTTACCCATTTGCATTTTGACCATTGTGGAGGCGGAGTGAAATATGGCTCTCATGGGCAATATGAAATGACTTTCCCTAGAGCCAACTATTGGTCCAACAAGGAACACTGGCAATGGGCAACCGACCCCAATCCTCGGGAAAAAGCATCTTTCCTGGAAGAGAATATCCTTCCCATGCAGGAAATGGGACAGTTGGATTATTTGGACTTAAAGAATAACTCATTTCTTCCAGGTTTCGAATTTATTACTGCAGACGGGCATACGGATAAGCAAATGCTGCCAAAGATCCAGTATAAAGGAAAGACTGTGGTATTTGTCGCTGATCTGCTTCCGTCGGTTGGCCATATTCCCTTGCCTTATGTGATGGGCTATGATACTCGCCCACTTCGTACGATGGATGAAAAAGCTAAGTTTTTGGAAGAAGCTGCACGTGAGGAATATATTTTATTTCTGGAGCATGATCCCGTGAATGAGTGCTGCACCGTGAAAATGACTGATAGAGGAGTTCGTTTGGATCAAACATTCCGACTGGATGAAATCTAAGTTGAAAATCGGAATTGCACTTTCGGGTGGAGGTGTTCGGGGAATTGCTCATTTGGGAGTATTGAAGGCGCTGACTGAATCTGGAATCTTCCCTACAAATATTTCAGGTACTTCTGCTGGTGCCATCGTCGGAGCAATGTTCTGTCAAGGTTATTCGCCTGAAGAAATCCTCAAAATCATCGTAGAGACAAATTATTTCAAGTTTTTGAGACCTGCGATTTCCCTGACAGGTTTTCTGAAAATGGATTCTGTAGGAAGTCTATTTAAGCTCTACCTAGATCACGATGATTTTTCAAAGTTGCAAATTCCCTTGACCGTAGCCGCTACAGATATTAAAAAAGGCAAGGTCCGTTATTATTCAGAAGGGGAATTGATCCGGCCAATAATGGCTTCTTCCTGCATCCCTGGGATGTTTGACCCGATTGTCATCGGTAACAGATACCTCGTAGATGGTGGAGTGCTTAACAATCTACCTGTGGAGCCGCTGGACGGGATTTGCGATTTTGTGATTGGAGTGAATTGCAATCAGCTACCAGAAGAAACCAATATAAGTAACATGAAAAAACTGATCGAGAGGTCAGTCATCATGGCTATGAATTATAACGTGTACAGCCGAAAATCTAAATGTGACTATTTTATCGAGCCTCCAGGATTGGGAAAATATGGCGTTTTCGATATTAAAAAAGCTTCTGAGTTATTTGGTGTGGGGTATGATCATACGATGAATTACATGGAAAACAATCCTTCGATTTTGGAATTGGCTGGGGAAAGCAAAAAATCTATTAAAGCATGATGAAGTTTCTGTCACGTATAGTGTTTTGGGTTTCGGGTTGGTCTTTGAATAATAACTGGCCCCAGGGACTAAAGAAAGCTGTACTTATCGCTGTCCCTCATACTTCAAACTGGGATATTCTTTATGCCAGGGCAGCATTTTTTTTGATGGATATTCCAGTGCGATTTACCATCAAAAAAGAAGTGATGGTCGGGCCTTTAGGCTGGTTGCTTCGAGGGCTTGGTGCTATCGCCATAGATAGAAGGCGTGTTCCTGGAGGCAGGAAACAGACCTACACAGAATCTATGGTTTCTATGCTGAAGGAGCGGGATGAGCTGGTGGTCATGGTGACGCCGGAGGGAACTAGAAGTCAGGTGAAAAAATGGAAATCAGGGTTTTATCACATCGCACTTGGAGCAAATGTTCCTATAATAATCGGCTATCTTGACTATAAGAAAAAAGAAGCTGGGATCGGCCCTTGTATTTATCCTGACGGGAATATGGATGCGCAAATTGAAGAGCTTAAAGTATTCGGGAGAACCGTGACAGGAAGGCATCCTGAGAAGGGGATTCTTTGATAAATGTATTCAGGTTTTAATCGAAAAAGCCTGAATTAATTTTGAGTCAATAGATTTTTGATCGTTGTCTGAAATCCTACCTAATTTACCAAGGATTATTTTTTATCTAAGGTGACAATTTTTGAAACTCTAATTAATGATTCTTTTTTCAATCCATTTTCTGTGTTTGGATGGATCAGGAGATCTAATGAGGAAGCTCCTTTTATCTGGGTAGAAATGAATGCAACAGTGATATCATATTCAGTAGCCAAAAGAACTAAAGCTGGCCTGTTTTTTAAACCTGTTAGATCTGTAAATGGAAAGGGAACAAGAATAACCTCTCCCTTAATCATTTGTATCGTTCTTTGAGATCCTCAACTGTGTAGATTTCCTCTTCATTCTCTAAAAAATCGTAAGGTTTCCCTTGCTTAACAAGTTGGTTGGTTCCGTCTTGAAGCATTTTATCATCCAATTTTTTCAGGATAAAGTCAGCAAACTCATTTATCTCCTGAATTTTCTCAACAGGAAGTTGCTCTAATATATTGACCGTTTTGCTGATTAGTTCATGTTTTGACATAATTGAGAAAGTTTTTCATATCTAAAGTAATTAATCTATCGATTACTTTTGACCATTTTCAAAACCCAAACTCACAGAGTTAATGCAATACCTGATTCCACCTTGGTCAGAAGGCCCATCTGGAAAGCGATGTCCCAGATGTGAACCGCAATTGGCGCATAAAATCTCCTCTCGAATCATGCCGTGCGTATAGTCCATATGCACATCGATTGCCTCGGGTTTTACGGGAGCAGTAAAGCTTGGCCATCCGCATCCACTGTCATACTTTTTCGACGAGTGAAAAATTTCATTTCCACAGGCTTTGCATTCATATATGCCTGTAGCCTTATTCAGGTAATATTCCCCTGAGAAAGCTCTTTCAGTCCCTTTTTCTCTCAATACACGGTAGGAATCAGCATCCAGTTCTTTGCGGTATTCTTCTTCTGATTTCTGGATGGGATAGATTTTCTTCTCTTGATTTTTCATAAAATTCACTTTTCTTTTAAACTCAGTGGGCAGTAAAGAAGTTTCTGACGAGCAAAAAATAAGAGGTATTACTTACGATCAACCTGCTCAATTGCCCGCAAAATAACCTCACATGCTTCATGAATTTCTGCGATAGTAATCGTAAGAGGAGGTGCGATCCGCATGGAGTCATCACAGAATAAAAACCAATCAGTAATCACGCCCAGTTCAATGGCTTTATCAATGATGGGTTTCAATGTATCGAATGAGTCGAATTCAACTGCCATCATCAATCCTTTATTTCTAATGTTTTTGATATTTGGATGGACAAGAAGGCTCTTGATCAAATTGGCTTTTGCTTCCACTCCATCAATGAGCTTCTCTTCTTGCAGGATTTGTATGGTTGCTAAAGACGCTGCAGCACTTACCGGATGGCCTCCAAACGTGGTAATGTGACCAAGAATGGGGTTGTTTGTAAATACGCCCATCACCTCTTTATTGGCAATGAATGCGCCGATCGGCATACCGCCACCCATCCCTTTGGCACAAACGAGGATATCCGGCTCAAACCCAAAATGCTCAAAAGCCCAGAATTTACCAGTTCTCCCAAAGCCACATTGCACCTCATCCAAAATCAATAAGGTACCTGTTTCATCACATCGCTTGCGCAAAGCCTGGAAATATTCGGTAGTGGCCACACGTATTCCTGCCTCACCTTGTATAGTTTCAATCAATACAGCTGCGGTATGGGAGTCAACCTGATCAAGATCTGAAATCTCACCGTATTGAATGTGGCTGACACCGGGAAGTAAGGGGCGATAGGCTTGCTTGAAAATCTCATTTCCACCCACCGAAAGCGATCCATGAGAACTGCCATGATACGCATTGACACATGAAATCAAGTTGGGTTTGCCAGTGTATCGTTTAGCAAGTTTCAAAGCTCCTTCTATAGCTTCACTTCCACTATTTACCAAATAGACATTGTCCAATCTCTCGGGTAGTGTATCGCAAAGTGCTTTGGCTAACAATGACTGAGGGGATTGAACATATTCCCCATAAACCATAAGGTGCAGGTATTTGTCTAATTGCCCTTGAATTGCACTCAACACCTTTGGGTGTCTATGCCCTACGTTACTCACCCCGATTCCAGAGATTAAATCTATATATTTCTCTCCATTCGGCCCAAAAAGATAGATTCCTTCTGCTTTTTCCACTTCGATCATCAAAGGGAAATCGGTCGTTTGGGCTAAATGTTGAAGGAAAAGCTGACGGTTGTTCATTACTGGTTTTTAATTCAAAAGCTTGAAAATCTAAAGAAGATTCCTAGCGGAAGTTTTTTATTTTGGTTGTCTTGAAGGTAAAGCTCCCCATGTTCCGAATTCTTCACATTCTTGAAGGTGGTGTTGATCAGGTTGGCAGCGATAAGTGAGGAGAAGCTCAGCGAATACATATTAAGTAACAGGAAATGATCAGTGGGATCAAGGATTTCCGCACAGACTTTCAGCATTTCGTTGATTTGCTCTTCCAGAACCCACTTTTCTCCATTTGGTCCCCGACCATAAGCGGGAGGATCCAAGATGATTCCATTGTATTTATTACCTCTACGTGCTTCTCTTTTGATGAATTTCATGGCATCATCTACCATCCACCGGATGTCGGATTGGCCGGAGGACTCCATATTGTGTTTTGACCAAGTTACCACCTGCTTCACAGAATCTAAATGCGTGACATCTGCTCCTGCGGCTTTTGCGGCAACACTTGCAGCTCCTGTGTAGGCGAAAAGGTTAAGTACTTTTGGTTTTGCAACTGGCGAGCGTTTGATTGTGTGGTAGAGATAATCCCAGTTTACTGCTTGCTCGGGAAAGAGTCCAATATGCTTGAAGGAAGTCTGTGCCAAGTTTAGTTTCAAGTTCAATCCTTCAGGATTACTGTATTCAATGGCCCAGTTGTGAGGCATTTTTTTTAATTGCTCCCAGTTTCCTTGTTCAGGATTGCTTTTTTCCTTGGCAAAATGCGCATGAGCCAGACTCCTCCATTCACTTTCAGGTAGGGTTTTATCCCAAATGGCTTGAGGTTCAGGTCTGCTGAGAATGAATTCTCCAAACCGCTCTAATTTCTCAAAACCTCCAGTGTCAATAAGCTCGTAATCTTGCCAAGGTCCTGGACAAAGTGATAGGATGGATTCGTTCATAAGTTGTCGTTTTTCAGGAAGCAAAAATAAGCAATTAATTGAAGGCAAGCAGGAAGGAGGCTTTTGAATCAGATTTTCAGGGGTATCATGAGGGAGCAATGGTAGAACCGAAACGATTTTTGGTACTGAAAACCATCAAAATATTTCTATAAGGAATCGTATTTTGATCGAAATTCAAATTAAGTGGATTGGTTCTCAGGGAAGTAAATCGATAGTGCATCTCTATTCTTAATGTTAAACCTGTTTTTTTGTACTTTTAGCTTTATTTTAAAAATAAAAAAGAACTATTTCTTCTGTTTTCATTCATCCAAGTAGCCGCCCTGAGTAAAAATGTCCAAGAAATTTATCGATGTAGAAAAAACCATTGAATCGAAAAACCCCAAGCTTTTGAAGTGGATGCCGGGCTTTTTGCTCAAGTATATAAAGCGGGTAACCCATGAGGATTGGATGAATGATGTGTTGGACAAAGTTGACCATCTTCATGGAATAGACTTCGCCATGGGAATTGTAAAGGAGCTCAATATTGAAATTGAGCTGGTTGGAGCCGAGAACATTCCCAAGACTGGAGGAATTATCCTGGCAGCCAATCATCCACTGGGGGGAATTGACGGGATTACCTTGATGCAGGCTATTGGAGAAGTTAGAACTGACATGCGGTTTTTGGTTAATGACCTGCTGATGACGATGAAAAACTTTCATCCCTTGTTTATTCCTATCAATAAGCATGGGAAAAATTCGGGAGACACATTGGCTGCAATTGAAGAAGCATATTCCGGCTCCTATGCAGTTTTAATTTTTCCGGCAGGACTGGTTTCAAGAAAAGATGAAACAGGTATCCGGGACTTACCATGGAAAAAGAGCTTTATTTCCAAAGCGAAGAAATACAAAAAAGATGTACTACCTTGTTTTATAGGAGGTAGAAACTCTAAATTTTTCTACAATTTAGGCTATTGGAGAAAGAAGTTGGGCATAAAAGCCAATATTGAGATGTTCTACCTCGCTGATGAATTGTATATGCAGCAAGGTAAAAAGGTGGTGATTACTGTAGGTAAACAGATTTCCTATCAAAGCTTAGATTCTTCCAAAACGGATATGGAATGGGCTGAACATGTGAAGGATATAGTTTACGAACTGGGTAAAAAAGAATGAATAGAGAAGCAGCAATAATTCCGGCAATTGATAAAGAGGTATTGAAAACTGAGTTGATTCCGGATCGGTTTTTACGATACACCAACAACGGAGACAATTTGGTTTACCTGGTTAATTTTCATAATTCCCCAAACGTCGTTCGGGAGATTGGAAGATTGCGGGAATTGACTTTTAGAGCAGCAGGCGGAGGGACCGGTCTTGAACTTGATTTGGATGAAAATGATATCTGTGAAAATTGCTACGAGCAATTGATTACCTGGAATCCTGAGGATGAAGAAATAGTAGCCGGCTATAGACTAATAAACTGCAACAATTCAATCAAGAAAGACGGGAGTCTGAATTTATCTACTACCCATCTGTTTGATTTTTCAGAGCGGTTTTTAAAGGATTACATTCCTTATACCATAGAATTGGGCAGATCCTTTGTACAGCCCAAATACCAGCCTGCTTTTGATAATAGAAAGGGAATTTTTAGCCTTGATAATCTCTGGGACGGGCTAGGAGCAGTAGTCTTGTTGAATCCAGCTATCAAATATCTTTTTGGAAAAGTGACCATGTATCCGCACTTTAGCCGTGAGGCAAGAGATTTGTTGTTGATGTTTATGCATTACTATTTTCCTGATAAAGACGGATTGGTTAAGCCCAAAGGTGAGTTGAAACTGGGCTACGAAACAGATCTGCCAAAAGAAGGAAACCCTTTTGAGGGCATGGAGTACAAGGAAGGGTATAAGTTGCTGAATGGAAGGATTCGGACCTATGGTGAGAATATTCCACCGCTGATCAATACCTATATGAATCTATCGCCTACGATGATGACCTTCGGTACCGCTTTGAACGATGAATTTGGAGAAGTGGAAGAGACCGGGATTTTGATCACACTGGCCGATATTTATGAAACCAAAAAACACAGGCACATGGATACCTTTGAGCGGGATAGTATTTACGGGAGCAGAAAAGATGTCTGATAAACTTACATTAATAGTAGGGGCAACCACCAATCCTTCCAGGTATTCCTATTTTGCTGCCAGTAGGTTGGCTGATGCCGGGATTCCTTTCATTCCTATAGGGATCAAATCAGGTGAACTTTTTGGGGAGAAAATCCTGGATTTGCGAACTAAGCCCACTTTACAAAACATCCATACCATTACCCTTTACATCGGTCCTGCCCACCAGGAAGAGTGGATGGCCTATTTGATTGACTTAAAACCCAAACGAATCATATTCAATCCGGGAACCGAGAATCCGGTATTTTTTAAGAAGGCAAAAGATGTGGATATTGAGGTTTTACAGGCTTGCACTCTGGTGATGTTGAGCGCAAGTCTCTATTAGCAAGCCCATAAAGGAACCTTTTGAGAGCCTATGTTACAAATGGAGTTTTGTGCCACTGAGTATCGGGGAAGGCTGTGTAAAGTCACTTTTTTTCTCTATCTTTCCGAATCTAAAAAAGAACATAAAATCACCTTTTTAGACCCAATTTGAGGGTTTTCTCCAAAACATATGAGTGAAGAAAAAGCGAAGAATCTAGGCGAATACGGTGCCGGTAACATTCAGGTATTAGAAGGTCTTGAAGCGGTTCGTAAGAGACCTGCTATGTACATCGGTGATATTGGAGTCAAAGGACTCCATCACCTGATCTGGGAAGTAGTTGATAACTCCATCGATGAGGCACTTGCAGGTCATTGCGACACGATCAAAGTCACTGTGAATGTAGATAATTCAATTACAGTCGAAGATAATGGACGTGGAATTCCCACTGAAATGCACACCAAGGAGAAGAAATCTGCTTTGGAAGTGGTGCTGACTGTATTGCATGCTGGAGGTAAATTCGATAAGGATACCTATAAAGTTTCTGGCGGATTGCACGGTGTAGGTGTTTCTTGTGTGAATGCACTTTCAGAAGATTTGAAAGCTACTGTTTACCGTAACGGTGTAATCACTGAACAGGAATTTAAGATAGGAATACCTCAATATCCTGCCAAGCAAGTAGGAACTACTGACCGCAGAGGTACTACCATTAACTTTAAGCCGGATTCAAGTATTTTTGCTATTACTGAATTCAAATATGAGACCATAGCCAATAGGTTACGTGAAATGTCTTTTTTGAATGCAGGGATCAGGATTTTATTAACTGACCTAAGAGAGACTGAAGACGACGGTTCGGTAAAATCTGATGAATTTTACTCTGAAGGTGGTTTGGTGGAATTCGTGCAATACCTCGACGTGAGCCGTGAGAAAATCATCGATACGCCGATTTCTATTGATACAGAAAAGAATGGAGTACCTGTTCAGGTTGCTATGAATTATAATACTTCATATTCTGAGAATGTGGTTTCCTATGTAAATACCATCAACACTTATGAAGGTGGTAGCCATGTTTCAGGATTTAGAAGGGCATTGACGCGGACGCTTAAATCTTACGCTGATAAGTCAGGCATGTTGGATAAGCTGAAGTTGGAGGTATCCGGAGATGATTTTCGAGAAGGTCTTACTGCGGTGATTTCCGTGAAGGTAGCCGAACCTCAATTCGAAGGTCAGACGAAATCAAAATTAGGCAACTCTGATGTAGTCGGTGCGGTAGATAGTGCTGTTTCCGAGGCATTACAATCTTGGCTGGAAGAACATCCCAAAGAAGCAAAAATCATTGTCGGAAAAGTGATTTTGGCAGCCCAAGCAAGACACGCAGCTAGAAAGGCCCGTGAAATGGTGCAGCGTAAGAATATACTTGGAGGTGGTGGTCTTCCCGGGAAATTGGCTGATTGTGCAAATAGTGACCCTACGGTCTGTGAATTGTACTTAGTGGAAGGGGACTCGGCAGGTGGATCTGCCAAGCAAGGTCGAGACCGAGATTTTCAGGCGATTTTACCTTTAAAGGGAAAAATTCTAAACGTAGAAAAAGCTCATGAGCACAAAATCTACGATAACGAAGAAATTAAAAACATTCTTACTGCACTGGGAGTTAAGATCGGTACAGTCAATGATGATAAGGAATTGGATCTTTCAAATCTTAGGTATCACAAAATCATCATCATGACGGATGCTGATATTGATGGATCTCATATTCGTACCTTAATTCTTACCTTGTTCTTTAGATATATGAGAACATTGATTGAATATGGCTATGTATATATTGCCTTGCCCCCCTTATATTTATTGAAAAGAGGTAAAGACGAAAGATATTGCTGGACTGAAGAAGAACGTAAAATCCTTACCGCTGACATGGCGAAGGATGGAAAAGAAGATAGTGTAGGTATTCAGCGATACAAAGGTCTTGGTGAAATGAACCCGGAACAGCTTTGGACCACTACCATGGATCCAAATGTTCGAACGATCAAACAAGTGAATATTGAATCGGCCGCAGAAGCAGATCACCTCTTCAGCGTGTTAATGGGAGATGAAGTAGCCCCCCGAAGAGAATTTATCGAGAAAAACGCGAAATACGCAAAAATCGATACCTGATCATTCAAAGGGGCTTTTTAAGCCCCTTTTTTTAATTCTTAACACAATGTTAAACCCAAAATAAGCAAGCAAAACTTTACTTGCTTCTAACTATTAACTTTGAATACGATGAAATTGGAATTAGTTGAAAAATACGATTCGATTATACAACAGAGTGACCTGGTAAGTAGGGATTTGAGTTGGTTGAAATTTAATGAGCGTGTGCTGGATCAATCCAAGAAGACGCATCGCAGCATTTTTGAAAAGCTTAAATTTCTTGCGATCACCGCTTCCAATCTGGATGAATTTTTTATGATTCGAGTAGGATCGCTATATAATTACCTCGATTACGACAAGGAAAGAGTGGATTACTCAGGCCTGCGAGAAGAGCCTTTCAAGGCAAAGTTGATGAATGAGAGTCATACATTTCATATTGCCCAGCACGAGCATTTCTCTCAGGTAATCATGCCGGAACTGCAAGAGCAAGGAGTTATACTTTGCAATATTTCCAAGCTGACAGAGAAAGAGCAGGAGAAAGTTCATGGTTACTTTATCAAAGCCATATACCCCATGCTTACTCCGATGGTGTATGATGGGTATCGAACCTTCCCGATTTTGATGAATAAGCTGTTGGTTTTTGGGGTGGTAACTACCAGTCCGGGAGACAGACAGGATATGCGCAAAATGAGCTTCGTACAGATTCCTGCTAATATTCCCCGCTTTTTCGAAATTGAGCGTGAGAATTCTCTATTTCTAATACCTATAGAAGAGGTAATCCGGGAAAATATCGTTTCACTTTTCAGGAATGTAGAAATCGAAGGAATCAGTCTCTTTAGAATCACCAGGAACGGTGATTTTACCTTAGAAGAGAGTGAAGATATGGACGCGAACTTTCTTGAAGAAGTGAAGCGTAAATTGATGGAAAGAAAAAGTGGACGTGTAGTAAGGATAGAAATAGAAGAAGGCTACAGCAAGTGGATGATGAATTCACTGCTGGAAAGATGGAATCTGAAAATGGATTCAGTGTTTCTTATAAAAAGAGCTAGTCTGATTGATTTCACAGGACTCTGGCAGATCGTAGGGAATAAAAAATTCCGTGAGCGCTTGCCGCATATTCCAGATCCAGTGAAGCCCCTTTCTTTCCCGGATGAAGGCATAGCGGATATTTTTGATGTTTTGAAGGATAAGGATATTCTGCTTCATCATCCCTACAACAATATAGATTCCATTCTGGATTTGGTGGAGAAAGCATCCGAAGATCCCGATGTGATGGCTATTAAAATGACCATCTATAGACTTGCCAAGGAAAGTAGGATTACTAAAGCGCTACTGAAAGCAGCCGAAAACGGAAAGCATGTTTCCGTACTATTTGAAGTAAAAGCTAGATTCGACGAAGAGAATAATATCCGTGAGGCTAAGAAACTTCAGAAAGCAGGTTGTTTTGTGATTTATGGAATTTCCCATTTGAAAACCCATACTAAGCTGTTATTGATCGTGAAGCGTGATGGAGGGGAAATTACTCGGTTTGTTCACTTGGGATCGGGTAACTACAATGAAGATACCGCTAGACTCTATACCGATATTGGGCTGATGACTACCAATGAGATTTTGGCCAATGATGTGTCAGAGTTTTTTAACGTAATCACGGGTCACTCCATGCCATCTCAGTACCAAAATCTGATCACCGCTCCCCGTGATATGAGAAATCAGTTGATCGAGTATATAGAGAAGGAAGCAGAAAATGCCAGAAATGGTCTTCCAAGTGGTGTTTTCATCAAAGTCAATTCATTGGAAGATTCCGAGATGATCTATGCTTTATACCGCGCATCACAGTCTGGTGTGACGATCAAATTAATTGTGCGGGGAATCTGCTGTATTAGACCTGGAAGAATGGGATTAAGTGAAAATATTGAAGTCCTATCTATTGTGGGTGATTTCTTGGAGCATTCCAGAATCTATTATTTCCACAATAATGGAGACACCAAAACCTACGCTGGAAGTGCGGATATGATGGTGCGTAGCTTTGACAAAAGATTAGAAGCACTCTTCAAAGTAGAATCTCCCTTACTTGAAAAGCAATTGATGAATATTCTTGCTTATAACCTAAAAGACAATGTGAACTCTTATGTCATGCAGGAAGATGGTACCTACCTAGCCAAGCATCCGGTAGGAGACGAGCCTGAATTCAATGTTCATCAAGAGTTTTTCCATCTAGATGTAGAAAGTGTAATGCAAGTTCAGCTTGTGGAATAAAACAAAAAAGCCTCTGCTAAAGAGGCTTTTTTTGTTTTATTACGCTCGTAAAGAACCTGAATAATTCCATCTTTTAGCCCCAGGTCAGGGACTATCATCTTTTTGGATTTCGCTGCCTGCATCACACGCTGATAGATTTTCCCGGCAGGAATTATTACATCGGCACGATCATGATTCAAGTTTAGCTTGTTTACTCGCTCCTCAAAAGTCAGCCTCTGCAACTGAATAAGTACTTCCTCGATCTTTTCAAAATCTAGGTAGCGCTTGTTTTTGCGAGGAAGAGAAAGTTCAAATATCTTGTTGATATTCCCTCCAGTGCCAATAGAAGTGACTGAGGTAGAATTTTCTAAATGCTTCAACACGAAGTTTTCCATGGAGCCCCATACTGGAGTCGCTACTTTGTCTTCCAAGGCACGAACAGAACCAATCTGAAATTATTTAGAAGCTAATTTCTCCTGATTCTGATAAATGTTTAACTCAGTGCTACCGCCACCTACATCTATATGCAAATAGGTCTTTTCATCGAAGAATTTGTTTAGAGATTTATTAATCAGCTCGGCTTCCTTATTTCCATCTATAATATTGATTTTCAGACCGATTTCCTCCTTCACTTCAAGAGCTATTTCTTTGCCATTGACGCTTTCTCGCATCGCCGAAGTAGCGCAAGCCATACAGTCATCGACTTCGTATAGGTCAATCAGAATCTTGAAAGCCTTCATTAGTTTGATGAATTTCCTCCTATTGATATCAGAGATCTTTTGGTGATTAAAAACATCCAAACCCAAACGCAAAGGGAAGCGCAAGTATTCTATTTTCTTGAAGTTGATAACTCCTTCGTATTGTGTTACGCTGCTGATTTGCAATCTGATGGCGTTGGAGCCAATATCTACTGCGGCGAGTTTCAAAGGCAGATGGGGTTAGTTGAGGGTATAGTTACGTCCACTTAATTCACTTTTTTTTCTGGGTGATTACTAGCAAAATCACCCCTGCAGCAAGCACAATTCCGCCGGTATAGGTCGGCCAGTTCACCTCACGCTTCTTGTCAGCACTTACTTGAATAGGTCCTGCATCGATTACTTTTTCTTTGGTGGTGAAAGAAAAACTAGTGCTGAATAGCATAAAAATGCCGGCGATGATTAATACAATACTGAAAATTTTCATAGTTATTTTTTTTAATTGGTTCAAAGTGTTGATATCAAACTGCCGAAGCTTTAATGATAGATAAAGTAAGCACTTCTCTCACTTAAAATGGGAAAAAATAAGGAATGCCAAATGTAGCTACTATCCAAAGGAGAATGTTCAAAGGAGTGCCTACTTTTATATAATCACTAAATCGATAATTTCCGGGAGTGTAGATCATCGTGTTGGTCTGATATCCCATTGGAGTCATAAAGCTCAAACTTGCAGCAAAAGTTACTGCCATTAGCATAGGTCTGGAATCTACATCCAGGGCCACAGCTATACTGATCGCAATAGGGGCAAGCAGTGCAGCCGTGGCATTATTTGACATCACATTTGTCATCAGAAAAGTCAATGCGAAAAGCGCACTCATAACTGCCCTTGGCCCAAACTGCCCCAGGCTTTCTACTATTGAAGCACCGATAAGCTGTGAACCACCGGTTTTCTCAAGTGCTAAGCCCATGGATAAGACCCCCGCAAGCATAAGAATTACTTTCCAATCAATTGCCTTATAAGCTTGTTCAGTATTCAATGATCCCAGCATAATTAAAGTAATTGCTCCTGCTACAGCCGTGACTACAATCGGAAATACTTCAAAGGATGCCAATCCTATGATTAAGGCTAATACAACCAGAGTTAAAACACTTTTTGTCTTGTTTAAAGCTATGCTTTTAGTCTCCGAGAGAAGGAGCAGGTCACCGCTGTTTTCTACGCTTTGGATTGATTCTTCTGTACCTCTAAGTAGCAGAATGTCACCAGCTCGTAAATCAGTTTTGGAGAGAAGGGATTCGAGCATATCTGACCTATGCCTGATTCCAATAACCAAAACCTGATTATATAATTTTTTAAAATTGAGCGATTTGATGCTCTTGTTTATTAGAAATGAGTTGGGTGTGATTAGCGCCTCATAGAGTCTTTCTTCATCGTCTGTGATGTTTTCTACATTCCATTTCAAGTCTGCTTTTAGCTCTATTCCATGGGTAGATTTAATTTTCTCTATGGTTTCTTTGTCGCAATTGAATCGAATGATGTCACCTACATGTATCGCTGTATTAGGATATACGCGCACCTTTCTTCCGTCTGACCGAATAATCTGCAATGGTTTGATTGCTAGTTTTTCAAAGATTTTCTGTTTGAAAAGGGGTTCATTTATTTGCTCATATTCATTTAGAATTACTAATTCCGAGAGATAATTTCCTAGCTGAATACTATCTCCCAGCTCTGACTTCGGTTTTCTGTTGGGTGTAAGCCACCTCCCTATTGTGAGCATATATAGCAATCCGGTAGCAAAAAAAACCAATCCCATTAAGCTCATTTCAAATACACCAAAGGAGGGCAGTCCGGCTTTTTCTACTATTCCACTTACTAGGATGTTCGTGCTAGTTCCTAAGAGTGTGCATACTCCGCCCATTAATGCACCAAAGGAGAGCGGCATCAGAAGCTTGGATGGAGGAATGTTATCCGTTTTGTTGAGTCGTATTACAGCTGGCATCAGCAAGGCTACCACTGCAGTATCACTGATGAATGCTGATAGAAAGCCCGCGGACATCATTAACGAAAAGAGGAGATGGGTTTGGCCTTTTCCAGCTTGAGAGCTCAGCTTCTGTGTGAAGTTGTCCAAAAGGCCTGTATTAAAGATTGCCGCCGACACGACAAACATGGCAGCTACAGTGATGGTGGCAGAATTGGAAAACCCGGATAGCCCTTCTTCTACATTTAGAATCCCTGTCAGTAGGAAGGCGACCATTACACCAATAGCAACTGTGTCGATGGTAAATTTTTCAGTAAAAAAAAGAATGATCGCG
The DNA here is from genome assembly GCF_035156415.1 of Algoriphagus persicinus. Classification (NCBI taxonomy): domain Bacteria; kingdom Pseudomonadati; phylum Bacteroidota; class Cytophagia; order Cytophagales; family Cyclobacteriaceae; genus Algoriphagus; species Algoriphagus persicinus. The sequence continues at coordinate 120,843 of NZ_JAYEEY010000010.1, read as the reverse complement.
ATTCCGATAATAGAAAAAACAAGACCGATTTCAAAAGTCATTTTTACATGTTTAGGTAATTACCCTTTTTAAGTTTGCCTCGGATGCGGAAATAACTCAGGAATCCGCCTAGTAAAAAAACAAAACTCAATACAAATGCCAAGTAACCTAAGTTTCTTACATGGTCTAATTCCTTTACCTCAAAAAGTGCTGTGCCGGACACCAAAAAGTAAAGAGCGGTTCGAATAAATGATAATAAAGTCCTATTGTTTGCGAGCGTGGTACGCTGTCTTGCCAGATAATCGCGAATTATTAATTCTCTTTCCAAGTCATTTTCCATATTTGCATTGTATTTATTTATAATGAAATAATTCAACATTTATTAATTATGAAAAGAATTACTACACTTTTCCTCTTTATTTTGATTAGTGGGAAAGCATTTACCCAAGGCGAAGAGCTGTTAACTCCACAAGATACGAGCTATTGGCTAAAAGAAATAGGCGGTGGTTTAAATCTAAATCAAGCTGCTTTTAGTGGCAACTGGCAAGGCGGTGGTGTAAGCTCACTTGCTCTGGGCGTATATCTCAACGGTCGCGCTAATTACACCAAAGAGATGTGGACTTGGGACAATACCATGGACTTCATCTATGGTGTGGTGAAAAATAAGGATGAGGAGGGACGTAAATCCAATGACCGTATTTTCCTTGATTCTAAGATTGGGTATAAGATCAATGACAAATGGAATTACTTCTTTGCAGTTAATTTCCTTTCACAATTTGCTCCCGGTTATGAATTCCCTGAGGGTGCTGATAAAATTTTGATCTCCAAGTTTGCCAATCCAGCTTATCTGACTACCTCTCTAGGCGTGGAATATAAGCCCAATGATTCCTTTAGCTTAAGGCTTTCCCCATTCTCTCCAAGGTGGACTTTTGTCACGGATACTGAATTGTATTTGAACGTCCCTACTAATTATGGGGTGGACATCGGAAAGACTGTTCGTACGGAGTGGCTAGCCTTTAGCTTGATGGCTGACTACTACAAGAAACTTTCTGAAAACTTAGCCCTCAAGCTGAGATATCAACTATTTGCCAACTACGAAACCCTTGCTTTTGATACGATTGATCATCGCCTAGACTTCGGACTGACGGCTAAAGTATCCAACTTAGTGAATGTTAGTTTGACCAGTTTGATGATCTACGATTTGGATCAGGACAAAAAAATTCAATTTAGCCAAGGTTTAGCATTGGGAATTGCATTTAAACGTGGTACCTTCCCAGAGAAGAAATAATCAGAACAAATTTTTATTTGGAATTTTGATTTGATTATAAATGTATTATTTTTGAATTCATTGTGGTAGTTAAATAATAGTTGGTTTAGTTTTCAAATAAAGGGCAGGAGATTTTCTCCTGCTTTTTTATTGTATATATCTTAGTCGCGTCAATTTTTGCTTTAAATAATCCTATTTTTTTAAAATGCTTAGTAAGCTACCTTTACAGATAGTAACCTATTTAACCTAAAATGAACACTAAAATATTTCTGATTTGTTGTTGCCTATTTATCAAGGCGACAACATCTGTAGCACAGCAGAGCCCAATTCCATATCAAGTGCTACCGCTCCAAAATTTGAGCGAATTCCAACCTAGCAGCGAGAATTGGACCATCGCCAAAGATGTGTTCTATGACCTAAATGGCCAAAAATCTAGAATCACCAATGGCACTGGCATTTTGTTGAATACTTTGAAGAAAGGGGTTAATCAAGCCATTGAAACTTCCTTTGAGCATGGCGATATTGAGTTGGAATTTGATTTCATGATGCCTAAAGGAAGTAATTCGGGCATTTACCTTCAAGGAAGGTATGAGATTCAGTTGTTTGATTCATGGGCTGAGCAAGACCCTACATTTTCAGACGCCGGAGCCATCTACCAAAGATGGGATGCGAGCAGAGGGAACGGACGTGAGGGATATGAAGGACATCCTCCACTAGTGAATGTAAGCAGAGCACCAGGGCTTTGGCAATCCATAAGGATTGTGTTCAGAGCACCTCGCTTTGATTCTCAAGGCAAAAAAGTCTCAAATGCCAAATTTATTTCTGTGCATCAAAATGGTGTACTGGTTCAAAAGAACATCGAAGTGACTGGCCCTACACATGGGGCGTTTTTTGAAGATGAGCAGGAGCTAGGACCTTTGGTTATTCAGGGAGATCATGGGGGAGTAGCTATACGGAATATTAGCTATAAGATTTATGGCTCTGAAAATGTGTCGTTGACTGATATGAAGCTCACTTACTACGAAAGCATTAAGACAATCAATGATTTTGCAAATGCTAATCCAAAGGGAGATATGAATATCGATGTCTTGGCTCATTTGGCTCCAGCTACCCGAAATGAGTTTTCAGGAACGATCGAAGGGACTTTAACAGTACCAAGTGCAGGTGAATATTTCTTCAACCTTAATCTAGCCTGGGTTCCTGATGACACACCCCCTGGGAGGATCAACGGAGCAGGAAAGCTGTTTATCGACGAAAATGAAGTTGTATATGTAGATGGTGTGACTGGCAGAGCGCATGGTTCTACCCAATTGACAGCCGGTGTGCATAAAATCAAATTGAATTACTTTAAAACATTTGGTCACTGGTATGCTCCAAGCAATGACATTACCCTTAGTGTGGAGGGAAAAGGAATAGGCAAAACAGCACTTAATGCGCCTTTGCGGGCTGATGATCCGGTAGGACAGATAGCAGTGAGAGTTTATGACAAGGCGGTAATGCAGCGAGGATTTATTATGCATCAAGGTGAGAAACGCACGCATACAGTGGCTGTGGGGGAACCTGGAGGAGCAAACTATTCGATTGATCTGAGCAAAGGAGAACTGTTGAATGTATGGAGAGGAGACTTTATAGAAACTACGCCAATGTGGTATGGTCGGGGTGAAACGCAGTTGATGTTGCCGCTGGGCAATGTGATTGAATTTGGGGCTAAGCCAAGTTTGGCTGTATTAGCTTCAAAGGATACGGCTTGGCCTGATGAAATTGTAGATTTTACCTTCGAAGGGTATGAATTGAAAAAAGATGGTACTCCAGTCATTAACTATGACATGCCAGGTGTAAGCATTCAGGAGACTTTTGACACCAAAGATTCCGGTAAGGAATTAGCCCGTACATTGAAAGTGGTCGTGGAAAATGAGAATCAACAAATCTATTGCTTAGTGGCTCAGGGCACTAACATTGAGAAATTACCAAATGGGCTTTACGCCATAGATGACAAATCCTATTACATAGAACTTGAGGGGAAGGAATCAGCGATTGTAAGGAATGCAGCAGATGGTTCCCAAGAACTTATTTTGCCTGTGAAGTTGAAAGATAGAGCGGGAGTAGTTACTTATTCAATCGTTTGGTAATAAATAGGAAGCAGCATGAAAAATTCAATGAAACTAACTAATATAAAAGGATTAGCTTTTGCCTTGACTTGCCTATTTATCGGACAAGTTGAATTAAAAGCACAGGACAGCGCGCCGGTGATGGTACTGGAGACTGAAGATGATTTTTACAAAATGATCTCTTTGCCGGTTCCTGAGGATGTGATATTGGAAGTGGGAGGAATGGCAACTTTACCGGATGGTAGCTTGGCTATCTGTACCCGAAGAGGGGAAGTTTGGATCGTTTCCAGTCCTAATATTTCGGGAAGCGAAAAACCTGTTTACAAGAAATTTGCCACCGGCTTGCACGAGCCTTTGGGACTGGCCTATAAGGATGGTGACATTTATGTAACGCAAAGAAGTGAATTGACCCGCTTGCGTGATACCAATGGTGACGGGCAAGCGGATGTATATGAGAAAATATACTCTTGGCCGCTATCAGGGAATTACCATGAGTATTCCTATGGACCTACTTTCCTGCCCAATGGAAATATGCTTGTCACGCTCAACTTAGGCTGGAGCAATAGCCTAGGTCATGGTGTGAGTTTGGTGCCATGGAGAGGTTGGGCTTTGGAGATCACTCCAGAAGGTGAAATGATTCCTTTCGCAGCAGGTATGCGATCGCCAGCCGGCTACGGAATGAATGCTGAAGGAGACTTCTTTTATACTGAGAACCAAGGTGACTGGGTAGGATCAGGAAGAATCTCCCACGTAGAGAAAGGTGATTTCCTGGGAAATGCGGAGAGCTTAGCTTGGGCAGATTTACCCGGATCACCAGTTTCACTAAGGAAAGAAGATATTCCTAATACAGGAGAACCATTTTATGATGTGGCTAAGCGGGTTCCAGGCCTGAAAGCCCCTGCGATTTGGCTACCACATGGGATTTTAGGGATTTCCACTTCAGGATTTTTGAATGATAATACGGAGGGAGGGTTTGGACCCTTCGCCAATCAGGTATTTGTAGGTGATCAAGGCCAAAGTACTATAGCGCGGGTTGATTTTGAGAAAATTGATGGGGTTTATCAAGGAGTTGTTTTTCCATTCAGAGAAGGCTTTTCTTCGGGTATTTTGAGAATGGTATGGGGAAATGATGCTTCCATGTTTGTAGGGATGACCAGTCGTGGTTGGTCCTCTACGGGGAAGGAATTGTTCAGCTTGCAGCGCTTGGTTTGGACTGGAAGAATGCCTTTTGAAATGAAGACGATCAAGTCTAAACCTGACGGGTTTGAGATTGAGTTCACAGAACCTATAGATAAGGAATTGGCTGAAGATCCTGCCATTTATCAGGTGACAGGATTTACTTATAAATATCAAGCAGCCTACGGAAGCCCAGTTATAAACAATGAACCTTGCAAAATCATTGGAGTCGTCGTTTCAGAAGATGGAATGAAGGCTCGGTTAGTATTGGATAATTTGCGTCTAGGATACATTCATGAGATCAAAGCAGAGGGTGTAAAGTCTACAGAGGGAAAACCACTGTTGCATACCGTAGGTTATTATACGCTCAATAATTTCGGAGCAGGTGAAAAAGTAGATGTGGCTCAGTTCAAAGCAAGACATGATCACGAGATGATGATGAAAGCTGCAGCCGATAGCGTAGCAAAGGCCCAAGCAGATGCCGAGGCAAAAGCTCAAGCAGCCAAGAATCAGGCAGCAGCAAAGATGCCGGCAGCTCCAAAAATGGCAAAACATGTGACCGCCATGCCAGCTTCTTGGAATGGAGCAGCTGATATTACTATCAACATGGGAACTAAACCTGGGTTGAAGTTTGATCCTGTTCAGGTGCAGGTAAAGGCAGGTAGTAAGGTCAAGCTGGTATTCCAGAATGTGGATGATATGCTACACAACCTAGTAATCGTGATGCCGGGAACGGCCATAGAAGTTGGGGAGCAAGCAATGAAACTAGGGCTGGAAGGTCAGCAGAAGGATTATATTCCTAGTACCAGTAAGGTACTAGTGCATACCAAATTGCTACAGCCAAGTGAATCAAATACGATTTATTTCATTGCTCCTACAGAACCTGGGGAATACACTTATGTATGTACTGTTCCGGGGCATTTCTATACTATGCAAGGAATATTAAAAGTGGTGGAATAGAAGCTAAATAACTAGTAAAATTATTTTACTCAATAATACCATCACTCATAATTTCATCTGTTTATTATTTTGATTTTCAAAGGTCAGATGGAATCTCGCATGGTAGATAATCATCCCAGTGTGTGACGCTTGAGTCATGCTCGATTTCATATGATTATAATTGTTTTTCCTGAGCAGTACTTTATGGCATGTATTTCAAGTTCTCATTAGAAAACACCCTGCAACACAGCAAAGCCTGAGAAATCGTAGCGGAAAACTTTGCCTATCAAACATGGGAAAAGCTATAAAATACCCCTCTATTCTTGAAGGAAGCATTGCCGACTGCAATACCCTGTCAGCGATGATAGAGAATATCGCCTCCCATACCTGTCGGAGCCCTGCAGTGGTGGTCTCGATGCAGGCTTCGCTACAGAAGAAAAACCTCAAGCTTATTTAAGCCAAGGGATACAAATACCTCTGTGTAAGCCGTACCAGGCTCAGAGAGTATACCTATGTCCCCAACAGGCTAACAACCTTATTGGATACCAAGTCAAACAAGACCATTCGGCTCAGATCCCACACTACAGAAAAGAACACGGATTATTATCTGGAGGTCAAAATCCCCTCCAAGGAAAAGAAAATCTGTAGTACACAAACTTGAAAACAAAAAAACGGAAATTGCTAAAAATCAAAGACTTCTAACCGGATAGCTGCAATGTGGGTTAATTCTTATTGTAGTAATTTAGTGGTAGTCCTTCAACCGTTTTTACCCACCCCAAAAATGGGGAGCCATTAAAGTAGTATCGACGGTTGGAGTCAATTCGCTTTGATCCGTATTAACTAATAAGATATGAACAACACTAGGAGAAATTTTGTCAAAAAGGCCGGATTAGGATTGGCAGGAGTCGGTTTGTTGATGGATGAGTCTTTTGCTGCAACCCAAATTCAAAACTCCCAATCTGTAATTAAAAAAGTGGAGCTGGCCATCGCATCCATTACAATGGATGGGTTTGGAGACCAGAATTTCGAAAAAGCCTTCGAAATTCTGCCCCAACTGCCTTTTAAAAATGTGGAGTTTAATTGTTGGTATGGCCGAACCATCACTCCAAAGGGGATTCAAGGCATAAAGGATAGATGTAATCAGCATGGACTTACACCAATTTGTGTTCAGGGAAGCTCCTTTGGGGCGGAAGGAAACATAATAAAAGATGTCGCTCACAAGCTATGGAATATTCATGCGGCCAAGCAACTTGGTTGTAGAAGGGTGAAATTTACCGGAGCAGGAAGGGGCAAAGATGGTGGTTTGGACGCTGTAATCTCCTGTTTGAAAGAAATTGCTCCTGCTGCCGAAGAGATGGATGTGCTGGTTTTAGTAGAAAACCACGCCAACAACAACATTGAGTTTTTGGAAGACTACGATCGCATATTCCAGGCTGTGGATTCGCCCTATGTTGGGATGTGCATGGACAATGCACACTTCGATGGATCCCAAGTTGACCTGCTTGAAGTGGTTGATCGATTTCATTCCAAAATCCTACATATCGACCTAAAAGACACCGAAAGGTTTGGAATTCATAAAGTCGTAAATTTTGGAGAGGGCGTTACCAGGAATGATGCGGTAATTCAGAAGATGTTGGAATATGGCTACGAAGGATATTTGTTGATTGAAATGGCGCCTCCAAGAGATGAAAATACTTTGGTAGCCGACCTCAGGAGAGCTCATGATTTGTTTAAAAAGTATGAATCACCTTCTTAGAATCACTTTAAGTTTTCCCTAAAGTAATCCAGTTTCTAGCTGAATATTGTTCTCTCTCATCAAATAGCCTAAACCCAAAATCATGAGTACAGTCTTTCTTAAACTCAGAAAAAATACCCGCTTTCTATTTTTTTTGATTCCAGCATTCTTATTTTTTTCCTGCAAAAAAAATGCTTCACCCGATCAGAATTCCCTAAGTGGAATTACCGTTTTGGATCCTAGACTTGAGCTTTCCTTGGCAGTGGAGGATCCTGCCATTGTCACCCCAATTGGAATCGCAATAGATGATCAGGATCGTGTCTATGTTTTGGAATCCCACACTCATTTGCCTCCGAAGGAATATTCAGGCCCTGATGGAGACCTAATCAAGGTTTTCCAGGATACCAATGGGGATGGAACACTCGATAGTGTAGGAGTTTTTGCAGGAGAAATTGATGAGGGGATGAATCTTGCCTTTTCTCCGGAAGGAGATCTCTATTTAGTTACCTCAAAAGCGGTTTGGGTATTCTACGACCACGACAAGGATGGAGTAGCAGAAGAAAGAAAGAAGCTGTTAGAGCTAATCAAACCGGATGAAGTTTATGCCCACGCGGCATTGTTGAGCATTACTTTTTCATCAGATGGGTGGATGTATGTGGGTAGAGGAAATACAGGAAGTGACCTCTGGATTATGCAGGGGAGTGATGGCAGTGAGGTGACTGGTTTTGGGGATGGAGGTAATATTATTAGAGCCAGAAACGATGGTTCGGAGGTAGCGATTTTTAGTACGGGTTATTGGAATCCATTTGACTTGAAATTTGACACTTATGGTCGGCTGTTGGTCGCAGACAATGATCCGGACAGTCGTGGGCCAAATCGCTTACTTCATGCGGTTCAGGGTTCTGACTTTGGATACAAATCACTTTTTGGAGGAAGCGGCATTCATCCCTATTCCGCATGGAATGCTGAGCTTCCGGGTACACTTCCCTACGCAGTAGCTTTAGGTGAAGCCCCATCAGGACTTATAAATGCAAATCTGGCAAAGTTGCCGGAGGATTATAAAGATCAGATGCTGGCTACTATCTGGGAGGAAAGTTCAATCGTCCGAGTCAGGTTTAAAGTGAAAGGATGGTCAGTGTCAGGGCAAACTGAGGTGGTTGTTCAAGGTGGAGAGGATTTTAGGCCGATTGCTTTTGCAGCGGATTCCAAGGGAAATATCTATTTCACAGATTGGGTAATTCGCTTTTACCCCAATCACGGAAAAGGCCGAATTTGGAAATTGAGTGCCAAAAAGGATGAAAAAGTTCTGGAAAGAACCAAAATCTATCAGACTCCTGAGATCGGAAATTCATTTGAAAAATCAGATTTAAGTCTTGTTTCTTATGAAGTAATCAAAGATCATTTGGTTTCAGATGATCCTTTTGAGGCTCATGCGGCTTTGATGATTTTAGAAAAAGATAATGAGAGAATAAAGTCTGCTGCCAAGGACTCCATCGCTTCGGTAAGACTGGCGGCACTTTTGGCGGCAATGAAGACTAAGGACAAATCTTTGGAATATTTGGTAGGGGATTTTATTAAGGATGAGGATCTAAGAATTCGGAAAATGGCTCTGATTTGGGTGGGTTCTGCCCAATTGACACAGTATGAAAATCAACTAGAAACTGCGCTAACTTCTGGTGAAGTGGACAATGATCTTTTTGAAACGTACCTGGAAACGGTCAAATTAATTCAGCCGCAATTCGTAAAAGCTTTTCAAAATCAAGAAATAACCAGGAGCAAATCGCTTCCAAGAGAACTTCCGGCGGATTTTATCTCACAATTTATCCAGGATAGCACCAAACCTGCTGATATTAAGGTTTTTGCATTCCGATACCTCAAGGACTTGACCTTGCATAAAGATTTCCTGCTTTCTTTTTTAGAAAAAGATCAGGAGACTCAGATTAGACAGGAAACAATATGGACCGTTCAGGGGCTTCCTGATAAGGATGTGGCTGCAAATCTTCTGAAAGTGGCTTTGGACATCGAAAACCCGGAAATCATTCGATCGGATGCCTTGGCAGTTTTGGAATCTCAACCTTTAGAAAATTGGGAAAGCATTATCTCGCTATTGGATGATCGAGAAGAAAATGTAAGGATAGAGGCGGCAAGGTACCTCAGGAGTAAAATTTCCAGCCCAGAAGTCAAAGTCGCTTTTGAAAGTCGGAGGAGTGAAACATCGGATCAAGATGCATTTCAGGAGCAGTTGATTCTTACACTGGATCAGAAGATGGCAGGAAGACCGAATAATGATGAGGAGAAACTTTGGAATGAATTGATTCAAGGGCAAGGAGATCCGGAACGAGGTAGGAGGGTGTTCTTTTCTAATACTTCGCTCTGTTCTAGCTGCCACCAAAACGACGGTAGAGGAGGAGACATTGGTCCCGATCTCAGCCAAGTTGGGAAGTCCAAAGAGCAGAAAGGATTGATCTCATCAATCTTAAAGCCTTCTGCCGAAATGAGTCCTGAGTGGCAGGGATGGTACATCAAACTCCTGGACGGGAGTTTGGTGCAGGGACGCCAAATTGATGTGGGCAACGATCAAATCGTACTCTATACCCAAGCCAAGGGCTTCATCTCAGTTTACAAAAAGGAGATCGATGAGTATGGTATGGTCAAAGAATCTCTGATGCCAGAGGGCTTGGAAGAAAGGTTAAGCAATCAGGATTTAAGGGATCTTCTGGCTTACTTGAGTCGAATGGGAGGGTATTGAGCAACTCATTGGTTTTCAAATAAAATTAAGGAAACGTTTTGGAATCGAGCTTTCTAAATACCTAGTCTTTTGTTTAAGGAATGTTTAAACCCATAGACTTAATTTGATTTGATGAACCACAGCCTGCAGTTTTTCTCATTTACGAAATCAACCAACAAAAGAGTTGTATATACAACTCTTTTGTTGTATAATTATGTTATGGAATTTGAAAACCTTAAAAGCTTTGATCCCTCTGTATGCATTTCAGGGAAAATAATGAGGCTTAACCGTATTACTGCCAACGTGTTCCGAAAGTACTTGATGCCGTACAAAATCACTGATAGCCAATTAAGTATTCTATTTGTTCTAATCAAAAAAGGAGGGTTAACCCAAAAGCAATTATCAAACATAGTTCAACTTGAAAAATCATCTCTCAATAGAAATTTAAAGCGACTTTTTGATAAAAACTACCTATCCAGGATTGACTTTCCAACTATTCAAATAACACATCTAGGAAAATCGTTTGTTAATAGCATTGTACCTGAGTGGAGAAAGGCAATGGATGAAATAAGTGAATTGTTGGGAGACGATGGTAAAATGGCATTAGACCTTGTTCATAAAAGACTAATAAATTAAAATATGATGTTACAACTTGGATATATTGGACTTTCAATTTTGATGACAGCTATCCTAATCTTACTAGGGTTAAAAGCGATTAGCAAAACCTTTGGAGATAGATCAATAGTCAGAAAAAAGAGTGTTTTACTTATAGCATCCTTAATAGGCTGGCATTTATACGTGTTTATACTGGCATCAACCGACTTTATGCTTGACTTACGTTTTCCTCCCAAGTTTTTCATTTTCACAATTCTACCGACATTTGTATTTATAGGGATATTCTTGTTTAAAAACAGAAATAACTCTTGGGTACAGTGCATACCTCCTCATTGGTTATTTTTTTACCAGTCGTTTAGAATAGGTATCGAAGTACTATTTGTTTTTACCGTAGCCAAAGGAATATTGCATCCTAATGTTTCAATTGCTGGGTATAATTTTGATTTAATTTATGCTGTTACTGTGCTGGTTATTGGACTCCTTACCTTTAAACATTTTGATAAGCATAGGCACCTCATTATTTGGTGGAATTACCTTGGGTTAGTATTTATAGCAATCATTATATTCCTGTTTCAATCTACCATTTATATTCCCGAGATATATGGGGATATAGAACCTTTCCCTATTGAATTTTTAAAATACCCTTACATATTAGTACCTTCATTTTTAATGCCATCAGCTGTGTTTATGCATGTTTTATCACTTGTTCAGCTAAGAAAAATCTCCAAGTACAGCAGTAATAACCTATAAGCAGAGATGTCAACATAATTGAAAAAACTACTTAAGATTTCGGTCCCTATAATATTGTTTGTATTATGTTACTTTTGGTTCGAGCCCATTTTACTTCATAATTTTGGAAGGAAAAAACTGACTGATTTAAGTAATTTACAGCCAAAAATAAAACACAGCGATCCAATAAAAAAACAGGCAGATAAGATATTAAAGTCGGAATTTGATCATCTTAATACACCTTCATTATCTGTGTCTATTGGCATTGATGACGTACTTATTTGGTCGAATACCATAGGCTATTCAGATGTCGAAAACCTAATAAGCGCAGATTCATTAACTAAATTTAGGATTGGAAGTACTTCAAAAACGTTTACTTCCGTGGGACTGGGGGTTTTAATACAAGGAAAGGAACTTCAACCTCAATCCTTGGTTGAAGACTTTGTTCCATACGCTAGTAATGGATTATCAAAATTAACATTAGAACAATTAGCTTCCCATACTTCAGGAATTAGAAATTATGAAACGTGCCTATGTTTCCCAATCTGGGAATACTACTCCAATGATGAATACAACTCGATAGAAGAAAGTATTTCAGTTTTTAATAATGACAACTTGCTTTTTGAACCTGGGACTGATTTTGGCTATAGTACATACAACTATACTTTATTGAGTGGTATGATAGAAGGAGCCTCTGGACAAGATTTTGTGTCATTTATGCAAGAGAACGTATTCCACTCTTTACAAATGATTCAAACCCAAGCTGATAATAAGGGTGAAAATATCGAAAATACATCAAAATTTTATGAGCTAGAAAATGGTGAAATCAAAGAAGCATATGCTACTAACAGCAGCAATAAATGGGCTGGCGGAGGGTTTCTCTCAACCACAAATGATTTGGTGAAATTTGGAAATGCAGTAATAAATTACCGGCTATTGGACTCTACTACTACCCAATTATTGTTCAAACCAGTTACACTTATTAATGGAGAGGAGAATGAACAAAACTACGGATTAGGTTGGAGGAATGATGTTATTGAGAATATATTTGAAGATAGACGAAGCGTAAATACTATTCATCACGGGGGGACCGCAATGGGTTCTACTGCAATGTTGATTTTATTGCCTGAATACAATACAACTGTTGCCGTCACCATGAACAAAAATGGAAAGTCAGCGGACTTGCTTGATGTGGCATATAAAATAACGGAATTATTTATTACTTCAAAAAAGTAATTGCTACCAACGTATAGGGTATATACTTACTACTTGGTAAATTTGAAAATCAGTATATCAAATTATAAAAAATGAACTAAAATGAAAAAGGTGCTACTATATACAGTGTTTTTAATGTCAATCAATTTTGGAATGACACAGGCTCAAGATCTGCATATCTCACCATTGGAAACTGTAAACAAAAGAATGTATTTTTATAATGAACACAACTTTACAGACTTTATTGTACTCTATGCAGAAGATGTTAAAATTTATACTTATCCTGATAAACTAGTAGGAGTAGGCAAAGAAAATATAGCTTCGATTTTTAAGCCCAAGTTTGCGGCCAAATCGATACAGGTTGAAATTGTCAGTCAAATGAGCAATGGCAATCATGTTATCAATCATGAAATTGTAACGGAAGATGGCATTGAAACAAAATACGTTTCAATTTATGAAGTCATAAATGGATCTATAAAAAGTGTACGGTTTGTAAGAGATTATTGAAATCAAATGCCCTCTTCGGCGTATAGTTTTCGTGCGTAATCGTCAGTACAGATGTTACCGTATAGCTTAGGCACTTACCTAAACCCTGGCTAATCTCTAAAAGCATCCACCAGATTTTTTCTTTACGGTTTAGCTGATTACAGCAAACTATGCCTATATCGTTGCCAATTGCTTGACTTTAGGACTGTCTGTCCTGAGAATCGCGGTTGCCTTTGCGTTGCGAGGATTTTTTTCACGAAGTGTTTTAAGTTTAAGGCATTCATGAATGCTTCGCATTTTATCCGTTAGAATGACCCTCCATTTAGAGCTATTTTCTATATGCAAAGCACACCCAATGAGATTTCTTTGCACTCCTCTTAGGCGGAGCAGGTAGTGCTACGCCTGCCATGTAAGCCTGGTTGTTGGACATTTCTCTTCAGGCAGATGCTATTCCAGATTTAAGCTAAATGTATGATTAGCCCAAAAGTGTAGATTCCAGTAAATTGGCGACATTTTTTGTAGGAATTGGACTTAAAACAATGAATAGTGAGCATAACCATCTTGCTACATTTATTATATCTTTTTATGAGCTACCCAAAATTGAATATGAAGCCGTTTTGGGGAAACCGATTTTGGGAAAGGGTTATTTAGTAAATACGCTAGGGCTTGATGAGGAAATGTTCAACCGATATGTAAAATGACTAAAGGAAAAGGAGAGGAAGGGAGAAGATCAATAAATGGGTTTTGCTTTCTGAGACAATAATTGCCGCCTCTTACTGGAGTTATCCAAAGCCACCTTCTATAGGAAGGTGTGTTTTTTTAATTCCACACCAGACAGTCCTCCTTTTAGTATTCTGGATGAGATTTTTACCCGAACCAAAAAAAATTCTTTTTCCTAAAGGAGATTTAGGCCAAAAAAAGAGAATATTTAGCTGATTTTAAATCTAGCTGAGGTGAGGAATGGGGTTTGGATAAATTAGGTGTAATTCATATATGCATTGTTCGTAATCTGTCCCCCCTAATTTCTTTTGAAAGTACAAAAGATCCTGTGGGGCTTTTTTTGAAAGAAGTTAAACCCGCATTATGCATTAGCAAATCTACTACGGCTTCAAACCGCTTCAAAATCAGTCGCTATGCTTCACTTTTCGCTCTCACCGTAGCGGTGCTACGACTCGATCTCCAAAGTGACTGATTTTCTTGCAGTTTGAACCCTCGTTACGAATCCTAATGCATAGTCCGGGTTAAAAAGATATTGTATCTGGCTATGCGCAGTTCTCAGGTATTAGATCGACCTAGACTTCTGCAGACAGAATCGATCTGATTTTTTCAAAACCTTTTATTTAGGTGTTGGGCCTAAAATTTAGATTCTTTTTGGCTATTTCTATTTCTTAACCTAAGTCAACGATTACATCCCCCTTGTAATCAGAATTTTGCCCTCACAAAGTAAAATTTTATCCACGGCCTTAATTAATAAAATCAACTTTATGAAATCAAAAACAGCTCAGGCCTTAAAGAGGTCGAAAGAAGTAGGTGTCAGAAAGGTAATGGGTGGCGGGTAGCCCATATCATCTGGATATTCGGGAAGGAATTTGTGCGATTGATTTTGATCGCATTCCTAATTGCTGCGCCGATTGGCTGGTGGTTTATGAGCAATTGGCTCTAAGATTTTGAATGCAAAATCAATTTGGACATTTGCAATTGCGGTGACTTGCTCCTTGTTGGTCGCTGCCCTGACAGTAGGATATCAAGTCATCCGTGCAGCAGCAATGAATCCCGCCTTTAGCTTAAAGACGGAGTAATCAGCTTCTTTAGTCATTCGTATCCCTGACAAGCCCTTTACCTATGAAACTTTTGTTGCTTCGAAATACTTGAAAAGTACAGTCTTACAAATAGATTGTTCCCTTTATTGACGCTGCCCATAGAGGTATATAAAATATTCTTTATCAGGATAATTTCTTCGGAATTAATCCTTACAATTGAATTACCTGTCCATTTTTGTCACGAAAGTTTGCATACCTGACCTCTCCCTCACCATAAAATCGGTATTGGACTCCCACAATCCCGACTGGAGTATTTTTTGCAGTTAGTTCTAAGGCCACTGAGTCATTCACAAAAATCTCTGCCTTACCATTGCGAGAGATGATTTTCAGTTTGGTCCATTCTCTCAAATCAGCGCCAAAACCACTTAAATCTTCATACTTGGCTTCCAGATAATGTCCTAAATATGCCAGCCCCAAATCTCCGATGCAAGCGCTGTCTGCCAGAGGAATGATGATGATGTCATTTTTACATTGGATGAGTACCTCAACATAATGACAAATATTGTCTGATCCCTGATTAGGATTTCTGATTTCGGTCTCGAATTCATACGTATCATTCATCAATTCCCCCAGGTCTTGTTGGTTGAAAAAACGTATTTTTGGTGAGGAGGGCTTGGTTGCGATTTGGTGGTTTTGCAGTAAGTCTCCATCAACTTTTACACCTTCATTTGACTGAATCTCCTCCTTGGAAAAATAGATAGGCTTGTCTGGAGTTTCTACTAAGCCTAGCCAGCCATCGGTGCTGATTTGGAGACCTTGATTGCTGACGACCTGGTTGTTGATGATCAGCTTTGTGTTAAAAAAACCTGGGTAATAATAGATCGCCGAATGCTTTTTGCCCTTCTTGGGAACCAGGGTTTTTCGCCTAATATCCCAAGTCTGCACTATATACACTGAATCGCTTGGTGAGTTGGACGCATCATAGCTAAAGACCACAGAGTTCGGTACTCCTGTCGTCTTGATTTTGCTGAGAGAAAAGGAATACTCCGCTGGATTGACATCCGGCTCCATCACCCTTTGGAATCCAAAATATATGACGCTAATAAATAACACCCCGGCAAGACTCCAAGCCAGTCTGGTAGGCGGCACGAGTCTTCTTTTTGACTTAGTATTGGATGCTTCAGGCATTTCCAGGATGTCCTGACGAGGATAGTTTTGCTCAAAATCCCGCCAATCAACATAACCGACAAATTGTGAAAGTGTATTTAGCGTTTGGACAGCGGGCGTATGTGTATTTTTAACCTTGCCCCAGATGCGCTTTAGGGTGGTCACACTGAGCCGCACATGGATAGCTTCAAAAATCGCCTCACTCAATTGCTCAAAATCATACTGAGTCCAGTTTTCTGATTTCCCTCGGTTAAGCTTTTCTTCGATCGCTGCCAGAAGTGCCGGTATAGCCATGGTCATTTGGTTTGATTACAAATTAATGAATTTATGCCTTGGAACGATCTTGAATGAACTTGAAATGAATTTGAACACCCCTTATCCAGCATTTTTCTATCATTTGCAGGGTAAACTAACTGCAAATGAAAATGAAAAAACTATTATTTTGTCTCTTCCTGTTTTGCCAAACGGCAATGGCACAACAGCTTGAACTGACCCCGGATAAATGGCAATACAAGGAAGGGAAAGTAGCGTTTTCCGAAAGGAACGGTACCCGTTATATGCAGATCATGGCTGGTAATCAAGGAGCGGTGGTACTCAAAGAGGTTAAATTTTGGAATGGAACCATCGAGTTTGATTTTGAGCCTACAGGGACAATGTCCCTTGGCTCTTCGCCCACAGTGTACTTCCGGGCAGATTCCTTGGGAAATAATTCAGAAATATTTTATATACGGGCACGTCCTTCCAACCCGCAGGCAAATGATGCCATTCAATATGCCCCCATCCTTGCAGGCGTCAACATGTGGGATATGTATCCCCAATTCCAGGGCCCGGCATTTTTTGAAGCCAACAAATCAAACCACCTGAAAATATTGGTAAACGGTGCACAGATGAGAGTTTACGTGAACGACATGGATAAGCCTGCACTCCAGATTCCGAAACTGGAAGGCACAGGCAAAGGTACGATGATCGGTATCGATGGAGGGATGGTGGTGTCAAATTTCCAAGTGAAACCGGATCAGGTGGAAGATCTGCCAGCTATTCCTGGGCCGGACCTCACCGAGCACGATGCCAATTATATTAGACAATGGAGGTCAACCCTTCCAATCGACTTCGCACCGGGCAATGAGCCCCTTGCTTCCAATTTGCCGAAAAGCGAAGAATTCACCGAGATACTCTTGGCTGAAAATGCAGGACTAATCAATCTCACTAGAAAATTTGGCGCTAATGAATCCCGCAAACTACTCTTTCTAAAAGCCACAATCAGAAGCCAAGAAGCAACAAACCCCAGTATACAGCTTGGCTTCAGTGATGAGGTTTGGGTATTTGTAAATGGACAGTTAGCATTTCTGGACAAGAACCTGTACCTCCAGCCAGCCATGAGAAAGTACCCGGAGGGTAGGATTTCCATTCAAAACGCAAAATTCTCTCTGCCACTCAAGCAAGGGGAAAATGAGCTCATCATCGCAGTGGCCAATGACTTCTATGGTTGGGGTGTTATTGCAAGATTGGAAACAATGGTTGGTTTGGAAATCCTGAAATAAGCGGGTGTAAGTCTTAATCCCAGGCAGTTCGAAGTCTAAGGCTTTAAGCTGCCGGGGATTGAGTACTTGCCACACACCTAGGCATATTTGCACTTTGCTCAATTGGTTGGGAATCGGCACAAGCCTGAGCGTAGGCACTAACTTTGGAAGAAAGATGGTTTTAAACAATGGTGCCTTTTCCCAGTGTCTTTGTTAGAGGGGTAGTAATTTAATAGTTAGGTATCCTTATTCACCTTGCTGCTAATCAAGTGGATAAATTTATGGATTGCTTTTTCGCACTGTGATTTACAAACAGGAATTGATATATTTTTTTGACCGCTGTCGATCAATCCTGTCCGAAAATCACTGATTTAAATTTTTTAAACTTCCATTTCAAGCAAACTGGTGTAGTTTTTCCTTTCGGTATAGATTTGGGTGTATAAAATCCTTTGGTTCCTATCTCATAAACTCTTTTTGATAAAGATTATGTTTCAAAACTATCTCACTTCACTCTGGAGACATATTTCTAAAAACAAAGTTTTTACTTTTATCAATATTGCAGGGCTCGCCATCGGGATGTTGGCTTGTATTCTAATTACGCAATTTGTATTGCATGAATTGAGTTATGATAATTTCCTAGATAAAAAGGACAGGATTTTCAGGATACAGCAAGACCGATATGACAAAGGGGAACTCTCTACCCAATGGGCTGCCGGGGCTGCAGGTATTGGGCCAGACTTAAAGTCTAATTTTGCAGAGGTTAAAGCTTATACCCGACTGACCAACAGGGCATCTACGCTTTCCACTGGGGATACATTCTTCAAAGAGGAGCACTTGTATTTTGCATCAAAGGATTTCTTTTCTATTTTTTCTATAAAACTTGTCGAAGGAATTGATTCCATGGTTTTAAAGGAACCAAATAAGATGGTTCTTTCTCAATCCATGGCCAAAAAGTATTTTGGAAATGAGGATCCAATAGGCAAAACATTGAAGGCAAACGGAAACCTGGAATTTGAAATTTCTGGTGTTTTTGAAGATCTTCCGGTAAATACCCATATGAAAATTGATGTGTTGGGTTCATTTATCACGTTGGAGAAACTATCGAATGATCCTTTTTTGACTTGGAATTGGGATGGCTTTCTGACTTATATCCTTTTGGAGGAAAATACCGATGCAAAATCATTAGAAGCCAAATTCCCGGATTTTGTCCAGACCACACATGGTGAGGAGTTGAAAAAATACAATGCCGGAGTTGAATTTCACCTCCAACCAGTCGCTGACATTCATTTGGATTCAGATTACATCATGGAATTTAAACCAAATGGGAACCGGCAGTCGGTTAATTTTTTGTCTATCGTGGCTCTTTTGATTATGATCATTGCCTGGATCAATTACATCAATCTTTCTACTGCAAAATCTATCGAGCGCGCCCGCGAAGTGGGCATTCGCAAGGTGATGGGAGGGTATCGAGCCCAGCTTATCCAGCAGTTTTTGACAGAATCACTGTTTTTAAATTTTATAGCAGTAATTCTTGCTGCGGGCTTGGCCATTTTACTGACACCTTGGTTTAGCAGCCTCACCGGAAGAGAGCTCGGATATCAGCTATTTTTGCAACCCGCTTTTTGGTTGATTTTGCTTGGCCTGATAATTTTAGGCGCATTGATGTCAGGATTATATCCGGCATTTGTTCTTTCATCTTTCCGGCCGGTGGAGGTTTTGAAAGGAAAATTCAAAAATTCAGACTCTGGGGTTTGGTTGAGAAAAGGTATGGTGGTCACCCAGTTCATTGCTTCCATTACCCTGATGGTGGGGACTTTTACAGTCTATCAGCAGTTGAGTTTTATGCAGAATCAAGACTTGGGAGTCAATATTGAGCAAACAGTGGTCCTTCGGGCTCCAAGTGTAACTGACTCGACCTATAGACAAAAATATCAGGTTTTCAAGCAGAATATTTCAAGAAATACAGGAGTGATTTCTGTGACAGCCTCAACTTCAGTACCAGGTAGTCAACCTGGCTGGAATGCAGGTGGGATCCGAAGATTGAGCCAAGGTGAGGATGAACAAAACCAATATCGGGTCATCATGACCGATGGCTCGTTCAACGAAAATTTTGGGCTGGAGATGCTTTTCGGACGTGAATTTTCGGATGATGTCGCCAATGAACACAAGAATGTTCTACTAAACGAAACTGCCACCCGACTGATGGGTTTTGCCTTACCTGAAGAGGCGATCAATGATGAGATTTTCTTCTGGGGAGACACCTTCAACATTGTGGGAGTAATGAAAGATTACCATCAGGAATCTCTCAAGAAATCATTTGACGCCCTGATCTTTCGATATGATGAAGCACCAAATGGGTTTTATTCAGTCAAAGTAAATACCGGGGAAATCAAAGAACTCATCACAACTCTTGAATCAGATTGGCAGGGGGTTTTTCCAGGCAATCCTTTTGAATACTTCTTTCTGGATGAGCATTTTGATCAGCAATATAAGTCTGATCAACAATTTGGAACCATCTTCAGTATTTTCTCAGCACTGGCAATTTTTATAGCCAGCTTGGGCTTATTTGGCTTGTCTTCACTTACAGCCATCCAGCGCACAAAAGAGATAGGAATCCGCAAGGTAATGGGCGCCTCATTAGTTGGTTTGTTGCGGCTGATCAACAAAGATTTTATCATTCTGATCTTCATAGCTATTCTGTTTTCAGTCCCACTTTCTATATGGATTATGAATTCCTGGCTTCAGGATTTTGCCACCCGAATTCCTTTATCCTGGTGGATTTTTGCCATTCCGAGCTTTACTGTAGTGATTATCACTATTCTTACTGTCAGTGTCCATACCATCAAGGTTGCAATGATCAATCCAGTCAAATCACTGACGTATGAATGAGTTCCGCAACTTACTTCTCCCTCATAGATCACTGCACAAAAGTGATTATGATATTATTTAGAATTAGGTAAGAATTGTTTTGTTATATAGTCTTTAAAAATACTCTGTTTTTGCTAGAGTTTTGACTTAGAAAATCATTCAGGGGTAATCCGAAGCAGGGCATCCGGTGAGTTGGTCAATACATACAGTGCACCATCTAATCCAAATTTAACATCGCGCACTCGGCCCATTCCTTTCAAGATCACTTCTTGGCTGATTACTTCATCACCTTGGATGACGAGTCTTCGGATTTCCTGGTCTTTCAGTGAGGTGACCAAGAGTTGATTTTCCCATTTAGGAAACAGATTACTTTGGACAAATTCGGCTGCACAAACTGCAATGGAAGGATCCCAATAGGTGAGGGGCTGCTCCATTCCTTCCTTTTCACTCAATTCGGAGACCGGAGTTCCATCGTAATTCACCCCGTAAGTGATCAGCGGCCAACCATAATTCCCGGATTTCTTGAGCCGATTCACTTCGTCTCCACCCTTTGGGCCATGGTCTGTAAAATAAATTTCACCGGTTACCGGATGCTGAGCCAGTCCTTGTACATTTCGTGTTCCCCATGCATAGATTCCTTGAAGTGTGGCAACTTGTCCATAAAAAGGGTTGTCGCTTGGAATTCGTCCGTCAGGATAAATTCGGAAGATTTTCCCTTCGGCCCGGTGGGGTAGTTGTGGATTCATTCCGGATTGAATAGACTGCTGCATATCACCAATTGTGAAATACAGATACCCTTCTTTATCAAAAAGCAGTCTGCTTCCCCAACGCATTCCTCCACTAACCAAAATGGAATCCGGAGCTTCGAAAAGTGTTTTCTCTTCCTGCCACTGGTATTCTATTAATTTCCCCCGGACTACTTTGGTCATGGCTGGGGAAGTTTTGTCCACCGTGTTTTTTGGATTGTGGCTAAAGGCAAAATAGATCCATCCATTTTCAGAATAATTGGGATCCAAGGCCAAATCCATCATTCCACCAACCAAATCTGAACCATAGACAAACGGAAGCCCAGTGATTTTCTTGGTATCCAGTTTCCCATCCACTATCCAGTATAGTTCTCCCTTGTTTCCCGTGATCAATGCCCGTTTGGCATCGACAAACTCAATTCCCCAAGGAGTATCCATTCCTTCCGTTATCAGTTTCTCAATTTTTAGAGTGTAATTTTGTGTAGCTGCGGTGAGCAGGTTTTTGGAAGATTGAGTGGATGTAGGTGATTTTCTGGATTGAAGAATATATTCGGTTACTGCTTCGATGTCGGCAGGGTTTAACGAACTACTCCAGCTGATCATGGTGGTGCCAGCCACACCTTTGCTGATACTTTGGCTGATAGCCACGCTGTCGTTGCCTTGCTTTAGATTTTCAGCTAAAAGAGAAGAGCCTGCAGGCGTACCTTTCAATTCTGCTCCATGACAACCCATGCAATACATTTGATAGACTTTCTCTCCTTGTTGGGCAGATGCTGAAAGTGAAAAAAGGCTGATTGCAGTCAATAGTCCAAGGGTTTTCATAGGTGCAGATTATGGAATGAAATCGATACTTACCAGTTCGGATGCTCGGCTACTTAGAACAATCGGTATATATCAATAATTAGAGAATTGTTTTGGTATTTATTGGCTTTGCAATGAGGTTGTTCACCTATTAAATGTACTACCATTGCTTACCGCTACTTTTATCATCAAATAACTACTTTGGGCAAAAATCAAGGGCCCACGATATTTATTTGGTATGCTTTTGAAATTTAATATTAACAGTTTTCTTCCTAAATGCAGATGACTTTTTGGTTTTCAGCTAAAAAAACACTTTACACATAAGTGACAAGCGTTTAAAATCTCTTCACTGAAGAGATTTAGCGAAGGTCCTGTTCTGAGAGCGAAGATATTCGGGAAGCCAGCCTTGCGCGTTGGGAATCTTCGGATTTTTTACCCTTTATTGTAGATTCCTTTTAGTTATTTAGGTATTGAAATCGAAGATTGCAAGTGCTTGAAGGGGGAGTTGCTATTGTCTCCGGAAACTAGGCGTAATCCTTTCACCGCTGTTCGTGCGATCACGAATGGCGGTGAAAGGATTACTTATTATAGCTATTTAACCATATTCTTTCTAGTGTAAAACTTGAGTTATTTATTTACTCTTTCTTGCTTCCCGTTAGTTCAGAAACAAAGATGTTTTTTCTGATTTAGATAAATAAACTTGTCCTGGAATGCGTGGACTCAAAACCCTCACTTTTACTGGAATGTACAAGATTGCGGATACTCATTATTAGTAATTCAATCATCACTCAGTACTTTTTTAGCAAGAAATAAATCGATTAATTGTAAACTAATAATTTTTAAAAGTCAGATGGAAAAAGTTTGCGGAAATGCTGTTTGAATTTCAACATTCACATAAGATCCGGATTTATTTTTTGATAGCGTTTGGCATATTATTGACCATTGGCCATTTGAATGCACATGCCCAAACCGAAATTACTACAGTAAAAATCCAGGGGGACCCTGAGAGAAAAAAAGCCAAATACGTCCTGACAGGCAAAGTCACAGACAAACTAACCGGTGAATTGATTTCGGGTGCTGCAGTTCACGTAGATGGATTTTTTACTGGGATTAATACCGATAGTTATGGTATGTACCTGGCATATTTGGATTCTGGCAGACACCGGATAGTTTTTAGGGAGTTTGGGAAAAAGGCGCAGTATTTTATTGTAGAACTGTATGGAGATGGGATTGTGGATACAGAATTGGACAACCTTAGTTTTGAATTGGAGACTTTCATTGTCCGGGAAGAGGAAAAAGACAGGAATATAAAAAACCCAATCACCGGTATTGTTAAAATGAATATAGAGGACATTAATTTGATACCTGCATTGATGGGTGAACCTGATGTTTTCAATATCCTTCAGACTATACCTGGAGTCACTTCTGTAGGTGAAGGTTCGTCGGGATTGAATATAAGAGGTGGTCAGGCCGATCAGAATCTTATCCTGATGAATGAGGCTATTGTCCTTAGCAACAGTCATGCATTGGGTTTTCTTTCTGCTTTTAATGGTGATGTGGTCAGGAACTTTACCTTATATAAAGGTACTGTACCCAGTAATTTTGGTGGCAGGAGTGCCGCTGCACTGAATATAGAAATGCGAAAAGGTGATTTCGAAAAATGGGATTTTACAGGTTCACTTGGGACTGCTGTGAGCAAGATTTTAATTGAAGGCCCTATCCTGCCAGAAAAAACAAGCCTGATTGCCGGATTGCGGAAATCCAATTCAAATTGGATGTTGCAAAAGGTGGATGAACCGGATGTCAGAAACAGTAACATCAAATTTCATGATATTTACCTGGGACTTAACCACAAGTTCTCCCAAAAACATTCTCTTGATTTTTCATTGCTCAATACGGGAGACTATTTTTGATTTTCTGATGAGTTTGGATTTGAATGGAACAATTTTGTCACCTCTCTTACAAGCAATAACCTATTGTCGGAAAACTTTTCACTTGTTGGAATGGCTGCGTATGGTTCATTTAACAATGGGTTGTTTGAGCCTTCGGGAACCGACCCATCCATTATAAAAAACGGTCTGTATTATTATCAGGGAAAAATTACTGGATTGTTAACACTTGAAAACACCAATATCACTTTTGGAGGAGAAGCTATCCAATATCAGATGAGACCCGAAACTCTCATGCCCTTTACAGCTGAGTCAGGGATTTTTCAGGAAAAAGTAGAAAAACAAAGAGGATTGGAATTTGCGCCATTTGTTTCGATTGATTGGAACCCCACTGAAAGCTTTTCGATTTCAGGTGGGTTGAGGTACTCTCAGTATCTTCAGTTGGAACCTGATTCGGTTTATAGATATCAGGAAGGTTTGCCCCGGACAAGACTTACCATTTCAGGAATTGATGCACATGAGGAAGGTGCCATAGTCCAGTATGGTGGATTCGAGCCCCGAGCCTCTATGAGATGGACATTCAATGAAGTGAATTCTATCAAAGCTGGCTATTCCAGCATGTTCCAATATCTACAGACTATTTCCAATGCCACTGGCCCAACACCTATTGATTTATGGCAATTGAGTACCACTTACATTCAACCACAGAAATCCCATAATTTATCGTTAGGTTATTTCAGAAATTTCAAAGAAAATGAATGGTCTACTTCATTTGAAGGGTTTTACCGAACTACCGAAAACCAGTTAGAATATAGGGATTTTGCTGATTTGTTCCTTAACCCACATCTTGAAACAGAAGTGGTCCAGGGCCAAGGACTTGCATATGGCGCCGAATTGCTTATCCGAAGAAACAGTGGAGGAATTACAGGTTGGTTAGCATATACATATAGCCGTTCACTAATCAGAACAACCTCTGAATTTAGTGCAATTCAGGTCAACCGAGGCAATTGGTTTCCAGCGAATTTTGATAGACCCCACATTGTTTCGCTGGTGACAAACTTCCATTTGGGAAAAGGAAGGAATTTCAATTTCAATTTCAATTTTTCAACTGGAAGGCCTGTCACTTCACCTTCAACTAACTATCTGATCGGTAGGGTTTTAATACCTGATTACAGTGACAGAAACCAATTTAGAATACCAAATTATTTTAGAATTGACCTCTCATATCTTGCAAAAGGATTTGTAAGAGATTGGAATGATAATATCAACCTCAGTGTG
This sequence comes from Algoriphagus persicinus, assembly GCF_035156415.1. Classification (NCBI taxonomy): domain Bacteria; kingdom Pseudomonadati; phylum Bacteroidota; class Cytophagia; order Cytophagales; family Cyclobacteriaceae; genus Algoriphagus; species Algoriphagus persicinus. The sequence goes on along the minus strand of NZ_JAYEEY010000010.1, from coordinate 95,837 downwards.
TATAACTTATTGGGAAGAAGAAATGCCTATTCGGTGTTTTTTCAAAGAGAAGAGAATTCGCCCCGGTTAAGACCTTACCAAGTTTCTATTTTGGGTTCGGCTTTTCCTTCGATTACCTACAGCGTAACATTTAATAAATGAAGAAATTTTTAAATATATTCCATTTCAGTTACTTACTAAATCTCGCATGGATTTTTTTGATATCCTCATGTATCGACAGACTGGATTTTATAGGTGATACTAAAGAAGGTCAAATAATCATCTATGGATTGCTGTCAGCAGGGGAAAACATCCATACAGTAAATGTAGGGTTAAGCAGAAGTTCTGGCTTTACACAGAGTGCCATACCCAATGCCGAAGTTAATTTATTGGGTCAAGAAGGAGGTACTTTTAGATATACTTCTCTCGGCAATGGAAATTATGAACTACATAATTTTGATCCAATTGAAGGACAAAGCTATTCACTTGAAGTTATGGTCGGTGAAAAAGTATATAGATCAACATTTCAAGAGATCCCAAATTCAAATGGAGTTGATAGCTTAAGTTACGATATCGCCTATGAACCGTTTACGACTACATTCCGAGAACATGTATTCAAGGTGTACACTAAAACCAGACTTCCCCAGAATAATGAACCTGTTTATTTAAGATGGATTGTAGAAGAGACAGCATATTGGGAATTGGTATGGATATATGCTCCAGGAATCCCTCCTCCATTACCTCCTCCATGTTTTATTTTTGATATCATGGAACCTGCAAAAGTCAACATTTTTGACGGATCATCCAGCAAAACACAAACCTTTGATCAGCTATTGGCTACAAGAAAAATTGACAATTCATTCTTGTTCCCAATGTTTATCAGCGTCAAACAATTGAGCATAAATCGGGATGCTTATGAATATTGGGAAAAAATTAAAACCGTGATTGAAAATCAGGGCTCCTTATTTGATATTCCGCCTGCTCCCATCATTGGAAATATTAAAAATACAAATGATCCCAATGAGAAGGTTTTGGGATTTTTCGAAGTTGCCAAATCCCAAGTCACCCGATTTTATGTGACTTCTGTAATATCACCTGTTTATTTGCACCCACCTTGTTTGTTTGTTTTGGGAAAGCCCAGATTAGATTATCCAGCAGAATGTTTGACATGTGAAGATAGGGCCTTGGGGAAAAAGTTCGTTTCGATAAGACCTGATTGGTGGGTCTATGATTGAGCTGACATCACTGACCTAATAGTGACAACTTTGAAAAATCTTTATAGCAGTCGTAATACAGGTAGGTTAGCCTATCCCCGGTGTAGGTTAGATCCGAGCTCAGTTTCATAGAGAAGCAACCGGCTTGAGTTGCTGCCAATAGTTCCTAAGGATTGGTGCCAATTCCTTCCGCAAATCGGCTGTTAAATGAATACTGGGTTTTGTTCAGGACGGAACTCTGTGTAGTGAAGTGTCCGCTTCCATCTTTGATGCTTTTTCCTGAATTCTTCAGAAGTCTCTTGGCTTCTAAGAGAATTCTGTTTTTGATGATTTCCTCGGGATTTTCCAGATTCAATTTCTTGAATTTATTGGACTGGGCCGTGTGGGAAAGGTTCAACAGGTTTGCATAATCAGCTACACTGTGTTTTTCCAGAAATTCAAAACAGAATTAGGGTCTTAAATATGTCTTGTCCTCATAAATCCCAAGAATACCTAAATCTGGATAAACTCGATTTCCTACCGGAAATACTAATCGTGGGCACCTTTAACCCAACATGGCCTGAAGGAAATTATGCGGAATGGTTTTATGGCAGAGTCAGAAATAATTACTTCTAGGATGTATTGCCTAGGATGTTTGATTCAGAACTGAGTTTAAAACGGAAAGGTATTCATGCCAGAGTGTGGAAACTGTTTTGCAAGCAACACAGGATTGCCCTGTCAGATTTGATTTACAGCATAGAGGAGGCAGATAGCCAGAATCCTGCTCATCGGGAAGCGTTAAAATCCTACAGTGATGCCTCCATTTGTAGGGACTTTTCAGAAATCACTTTTACAGACATCGAGGAAATCATACAACGTTTTCCGACTATCAAACAGGTTTACCTTTCTACCCAGGCTACAATCGAGGTGTTCAATACGAGGTGGATCGAAATAGAAAATTTTGGTCTGGAAAATGGGGTTGAGGTAAAGTGGCTACTTACTCCATCTGCCAGTGCCAGATTTCAAATGGGAACCTATAAATCCGACAATCCTCTGGATAAAACTCCTCTTCGGAATTTCATTGGTTTCAAAAATAGTTTAAACTATGCATTTTAGTGCATTTCGCTTTAGCTTCTAAAAACGGTTACTTTTGAGGTATGTCAGAACAACCGAGCAATGGACATACAGTTGCTTGGCTTACAGTCCATATAGTTTGGTGCACGAAGTATAGATATTCGGTTCTCAAAGGTGACATTAAAATGCGTTGTCGAACGCTCTTGATCCAAATTTGCGAGTCAGAGGACGTGAGAATCCTGAAGGGGGTTGTATCGAAAGATCATATTCACATGCATATTGACAATCGACCGTCGCAAAGTTTGAGAAGTCTAGTGAAAAGGCTAAAAGGTCGCAGCTCTCGAAAGCTTCAGCAGGAATTTCCTGAATTGAAGAAAAGGTATTGGGGTCGTCACTTTTGGGCCATAGGTTATGGATGTTGGAGTACAGGAAATATAACGGATGAGATGGTCAACGAATATCTTGAGCATCATAGACGGCCAAAAGATGACAACAACGACAATTTTATAATAGAGTGATGAGGTCCAAGACGACTTCTAGTCGCTACCTTAACCTATGGACTTGAAGTCCATAGTGATTTAGTTTCTTTGTGCAAATCGTGTGCAAATGAAAAAGACACCTACGAATTATTTATCGTAAGTGTCTGATTATTAAGTGGGCCCAGCTGGAATCGAACCAGCCACCTACTGATTATGAGTCAGTTGCTCTAACCGAATGAGCTATAGGCCCTTTACTATTAAAACCTTTAGTTTTGGCTTGTATTCGCCTTAAACCTTGGTTTTGGGAGTGCAATGTTACATATTTGAATGCAAATACACAACCAATATTTCGAATGAAAAATGCTCCCGATGCAGACTTTTTGATTTTTGATTTAGGAAATGTCATTATTGATATTGATTACCACAAAGCAATGCAACGCATCAAACAAGAAGTTTCAGCTGAGTTACATGATCAGGTAAATGCTTTTTATCTTACTGATTTTCACAAGGATTATGAAGTCGGAAGAATCAATTCAGACCAGTTTAGAGAAGAGGTAAGAGGCTATTTTCAGCAGGACTGGAATGACGATAAAGTAGATGAATTATGGAATGATTTGTTGCTAAAAATTCCTGAAGAAAGACTGGAATTAATTTCAAAATTGAGAGAAAAATTTCAAGTAGGTGTATTGAGCAATACAAATCCCATACATATCCTAGGTGTAAACAGAATTTTGAAGAATGATCATAACCTGGAAAATTTCGATCCGATTTTTGATTGGGTGTTTTTGAGTCATGAAATGGGACTTGCTAAGCCTTCACCAGAAATCTATGAGAAAATGCTTGTTGACCTTGGGACTTCAGGAGACCGGGTGGTATTTTTTGATGATCTACTTGCCAATGTGGAAGGAGCTAAAGAAGTAGGAATTCAGGCGGTGCATGTAACGGGGCCTGAAGTAATTTTCGATTTTTTTAAGAATGTATAGCAACAAAGAATACCTCCGTCATGGAATTCTGTTTCTGGTTACTTTGATCTCTACCACACTGGCTGGTGCAGAGTGGGTTTACGGAAAATCAGTACTCGGAGAGGGAGATAGCCTGCTCACCTGGGAGTATTTCTGGAGATCCATGGCCTTCTCTATTCCTTTTATAGGGATTTTACTCATTCACGAGCTAGGGCATTTTTTCACGGCTATTTATCATAAGGTCAAGTGTACCCTGCCATTTTTCATTCCCGGCTGGTTGGGTTTTATCGGTATTCCAACTATCGGAACCTTTGGAGCGGTGATCCAAATGAAAGGGTTTGTCAACAGTCGAAAGAAATTCTTTGATATCGGTGTGGCTGGACCTTTGGCAGGATTTGTTCTGGCTCTCGTTGTACTAGTTTATGGATTTACTACCCTGCCTGAATCAGATTATATTTATTCCGTTCATCCAGAGTATGCTGATTCTGATTTTCAAGGATATGAGGAAGGAGCACTGGACTTTGAACTTGGAAATAACTTGCTTTTCTGGGGGTTGGGGGAAGTTTTTGCAGATCCTGACCGATTGCCGGCCATGTCGGAGGTGATCCATTACCCTTATTTATTTGCAGGATTTTTAGCGCTGTTTTTCACGGCTTTAAACCTGCTGCCTATTGGTCAGTTGGATGGTGGACATGTTGTTTTTGGGCTTTTCCCAAAGCGCCACAAGGAGATCTCACTGGTTGCCTATGTCTTGTTTATTGCCTATGCGGGCATGGGTATGATCAGTCCTTACTCGCCTGTGAAAGATCTGATGCTATGGATTCCTTTGTATGTAGGGTTTCTATTTATTTGCTTCAGCAGGTCTGGACTCAGTTTGCAGAATAGAATCTCACTTACTCTCACCATAGCTGCATTGCAATATGCTTTGGCTTATATGATTCCTGATATTCAGGGCTACCAAGGCTGGCTGTTTTATTGTTTTCTACTTGGCAGAATAATGGGACTAAGGCATCCTGAAGTATCTGGGTTTAAAGAATTAGATGGGAAAAGGAAAGTTTTGGGAATAATAGCCATTGTGGTTTTTATTCTTTGCTTTTCTCCAAAGCCGTTTATTTTCACATAAAAAAAAACTCCCCGAAGGGAGTGCGTGTCAAAGATTTCTGTAAGCTAAAATTCCTCCGATAGTATTTCGGACTTTGGAAAAGCCTTTGGACTCTAGGAATTTTTTAGCATTCATGCTTCTAGCTCCAGAGCGACAATGGACGATGATTTCGTTGTCTTTGTACGCTTCTATTTCATCGAGTCTAGTTGGCAAATCTGCCAATGGGATATTTATTGCTCCCAAGTTGTCATCGTCGTATTCCCATTCTTCACGAACGTCTAGAAACACGAATTTTTCTTTTTTATCCAATCTGGATTTCAGGTCTTCTACAGTTATATCTTCCATATTCTTATTTAACTAAAATTCTATACGATTGCATGCCATCCTCGGTAGTCAAATTTATTACATACAATCCGGGACGCTGTCCGATAAAATTAACAATTTCTCCCTTGGATGAAAGTTGACGCTCAAGAAAAAACTCTCTTCCGAAAGAATCAAACACGCTTGCTTCGCTAAATCTTCCTTCCAGATACAAAAGCGTTTCTACAGGATTTGGATAAATCCGAATACTTTGTTCTGGAGCTGCAGCAACATTAAATGGCGCTACCATACTGATATGCGGTCTGATCATCAGAGACCCGTGCACTTCAGTATTTTGAGCCCATGCGCCCACTACGTTGTAAAATAGCTTGTCTCCACTGTCATTAACCTTATCTAGTCCTACATGGATGAAGTCATTGGTAAATTGGGTAAATCCAATGTAAAAATCGCCATCAACTCGTATGTTGGTGTCTAGAGAATAGTAAAGAAACTCTTTTCCGGCTTCCTTCACCGCTATGAGATCTTCTCTGGTGAAAATAGGATCCTCGTCAAGGTCTTTCCATACATTAATATCTACCGCCTGATTGGCCTGCATAGGGTTGGTGAAATTGATCGAAATACCTTTGAGGTAAACTTCCTCAGGCGTATTGTATTGCACTGCTAGTTGCCCTGACCGTTGATTGATTCCGGCAGCATAATCAGCAGAACCATTATCGTAGGCAAAATAGTCCAAGAGTGGAAGCGATGTTTTCACCGTATCGTTGAGTTCATAATTTACGCTGGCAAAATAGGTAGTGTCACCGGATACCACTTCGTAAAGTAATCCATCTCCTGAGGTAATGGAAGAAATTATCTCCAAGCTGGTTTCATTCTTGGGCACAGGTATTTCTTCAATTTTCCTACTTTCAAACACTCTACGCTCCAGGGCATTGGGTACTGGGTTGAAAGGTGTATTGAGATTGACAGGAGAGGGGATCATCGTCGAAGAATCATTGATCACAATGGAATATTCCATGGCTCGAAAGCGATTTTCCAAATTGTAGAATTCATTCACTACGGTACTCCAAAGTCCTTTTTGATGGCCTTCTAGTAGCACAAAGGGATATGCTCCGTAATCTCCGATTCTAAGTTCATTTGTTCGAGTGAGACTTCTGTCCCTGTAGGCTAGATCGGAGGTTGATCGGCCATCATTGAGGTAAATGTAGTCCAGCAGCCAGCTGTCAAATGGACCCGATTGTCTGCCTTCGGCGAAGAATCGGAACTGGAAAGCGGCATGTTGCCAAGCAGGCAGTATTTGTATGATTTCTTGAGTGAAAACTTCGGTATCAAGACCAACGCCACCAAGTTGTGACCAGATCGTCATCCAGCTTCCTTCTGAAGTCAGAACCTGCAAAGTCAACTGATCACTTTCATCAGGCAGCTCGGCTCTACCGGCGGCTTGCCAAAAGAAGCTTAAATACAAACTTTCACTGTCTGAAGTACTTAAGGAGCTCAAGTCAAATGGCTTAGAGGTTAGGTAGTCAGTGTCACCCTGATCACGCTGGGATAAAGAATAAGGGACGCCATTTGCATCTACGCCATCTAATAGTATCATGCCAATGGATGAGGCGTTCAATCCTATGGTTGCAGTGTAAGAAGCCCCTTCAGCAGTCCATTTCAACGTGTCTATGCCTTGGGAGAAATCATCCCAAAAAGGGAGACTATTGCCTTGGGAAATTCTCGAATTTACTTCAGAAAGTGTATGGCTTTTGATTTTGAAATGTTGTATAGGTGCAAACTCCACCACTTGGCCATGAGCCATAGTCGAGATAAATAGTGCTATAAACAGCCCTACCATTCGAAGAATATGGAGAGTTTTGAGCATGTAGCTTATAAATTATCCTTAGCAATCCAAAGATCGATCAATTCACCGGTTTTCACTTGGGTACTAGCTGGAGGAGTCTGTCTCAATACTTTTCCTGCACCCACCGAATCAGTATCAAGGTAATATTTATTGCCTACTCGAAGGCTTGAACCCAAAATCAAGAATTCTGCATCCACTTCGTCCATACCTTTCAAATTAGGAACTGCAAGAATTTGATTTCCTAAGCCGTCGCCTACCACAAGGTCTATTCTTGCTCCTTTGGGGATTTCGAATCCTTCTGACACGTTGACACCCCGGTATTTTTGCTCCAATACCACATTGATCCCAATATCCGGTACATACACGATATCACCTCTCTCTAGTCCCATATTGGCCAAAATCTCCTGCACATTCTTGAGAGGAGTATTGACCAAATTGGGCATTTTCAGCATTGGAGGATTTCGTGCATTCAACGTAAGGTAAATAGTTTTCCCACTTTTCACCTGCGAGTTTGCTTCCGGAATCTGTTTCAAAATAGCAAAGGTCTTGAGATCGGTATTGAATCCTGAGTCTAGCGAAACGTTATATTGAAGTCCGGCACGATCTAGAATATCGACACCCTCATCGAAGGTGTAGCCGGATAGATCAGGGACTGAGACGGACTCCCCGTGATTGGTGTACATGGGAAGGTACATTTTCAAAAAAAGGAAGCCCAGCAAAACTGAAATTCCTATAATTACTAGGAGGTTAATTAATATCTTTTTCAAAAGGGATATGGAATGAAATACCTGAGAAATTTTAAAAGTTAAAGATAAGCTGGAAATTCAATCCTTACAACGAAGAATTCCTCTAAAACTGGTGAAATCCTAAGGCAAAAAATAAGCCGAAGAGGATTTCTTCAGCTTATTTTGGATTAATTTATAATTAACCTTCTCGTTTCCTGTATCGTATTACTGGATATTTTCACAATAAATACACCCTTAGAAAACAGCTGGGTGCTAAATGAATAAGTCTGGTTAAGTGTGCCCGGGTAGTCGATTTCCTGTACTATTGCTCCTGTACTCGAAATCACCTGAATGGTTACATCTTCATCAACAGGTAGATTGAATGAAATATTGAATACTTCGTGAGCAGGATTTGGATATAGGAGAGACAGACCCAAAGCCGGGATCACGGGATCAGGATTCGCATTTAAGAAGAGCTCAATATTATCCAGATAAATAGGAGCATCTGATTCATTGCCATTTTTCACCACAAATGCTAGACGAACCTGAGTTTTTCCTGATCCTGCAAATTCGGTTAAATTGACAAATTTGCGCTCATAATCTCCGGCACTAGATGGATTAGCCTCTCCTACAGAAACAGTAGAAAGTTCTGCTCCACTTGCCGTCCATACTTCTGTAAAATCAATCCCTCCATTTTCACTGGCCATTACGCTCAAAGTGGTAGTGGAACTGACCTGTCCAGCAGCCAAATCAAAGAAGATACTTGCTTGACGACTTACAGAAAGGTCGAAAATAGGAGTTCCCAGCCAATAGCTATGAGTTTCAGTTAATGAAGAAAGTCTAGCCACATTATTCGGGCCTTCTGCAGAGGGTACAGAAGATACTGACCAAGCCTGAGCATCTGATTCAGGATTTATAGTTTGCCAAGGGGTAAAAGCCCCAGAGTTGTTAAAGTTTTGCCTCCAAGGTACAGGAATAGTGGTTGCATCTTCTATCACATACCGTATAAGACTTCCTGAATTGTCTCCATTCTGATCAAAGTTAGGTTCAGAGGCCACGAAATTAAGTTTATTTTTCCCTTGGCGAGTAGAGTTTGGAGTGGTGACGTTAAAACTTTCCCCAGGCTGTACGATGTTGCCACTAGCGACGTATGTTTGAGCTGTAGCATTATTCGTACTTGTAGCAAATAAGAAAGTTGAGAAAGGCAGATTACCTCTGTTGGTTAATGTTACAATCTCAGTTTCATGGGTACCATCAGAAATTGGAGAAGGTGACACAATAGCATCTACACTTATATCATATTTGTACTCTTCATTTGGCAGGATTCTGATATTTTTGATATAAATATTATTTCCATAGGCATTTTCTGTGATAAATGCCAGGCGCACCGATCCAAGCTCAGCGTATTCCGCAAGGTTTACCAATTCTGTTCTAAATTGATTGTTATTGGTTGGGATAAATTCATCAAGTGTAGCTGATGTAGTCTCCAGTTGTCGTCCACTCTTTTTGTATGGGGCATTTGCGATATCAAATGTATTTCCACAATCTTGCGAAATAGCTACAGTTAATTCGTCCGTAAATCCAGATTGATCATACTGAGCATAAGCCATTTCAAAAACAAGTTGTGCATTGGGGAATTGAGCCAAGTTGATAATTGGGGAAATGAAGTAATCAAGCTGTCCTTGTGCCTCATATTCGTAGTGCCTGACATATACCAAATCTTGAGAAGTACCCGAAATAGTTAAATTTCTGCTTTCCCAAGTCATCAAATCATCAGGATTGGAAATCGACCAAGGTGTAGGGAAGGTGCTGAAATCTTCAGTATAAGGGAGACTTACGGCTTGCTCAAGAATAGGTGTAATCGTCCGATTATTATTGGTGGTGGAGGTATCGGTTACATCATTTGCCTGAGTGATTTTGAATTCAACTGTATTGGTATTGGGAAGAAGCGTGAACGCATTAAAATTCACTACATAACGGTCTCCAGTCTTAAGATTGAAAGTGACCCGCTTGGATTCTAGCAGTGTTCCATTTCTCCAAAGCTCTACTCTACCGGATGTCAGGATATTTTTTCCTGCATTTAGCAATTCTATTGATGGGTTAATGAAAGGATCGCACTCAAATTCACCAGGTTCGATTACCCTTGCGATTGCCAAATCATTTTCAGCAAGCACGGGTTCTTTGGTAGCTCGGTTGTTGACCAGAGTGACTCTTCGTGGGCTATTTTTAAGCACTACGTCAAAACGCTCCACCTGGCCTTTAGTAAACAAATTCATACAGGCGTCAGGAGTATAATCCATGTAGTTTTGGATCATATCTTGAGAATCGCAACTGAAGCGGGTGGCATTAGGGCTACAAATGCTGTTGGAGTTATCCTGCAGTGGCGTATCTGCTACGAAATCATCCACACCACAGCCTCCATCTCCCCAAATATGTCGCAAGCCGAAAAAATGACCTACTTCGTGGGTAGCTGTTCTTCCTTTTGATGAGGATACTGAACTTCCTCCAATGCCAAAATACCTATAGTCAATAACTACCCCATCTGTAATAGAGGAAGTCGGTGCACCTGTAAGGCCTGGTAAATCGGATATAGGGAAAGATGAATAACCTATGAAAGGGCTGACTAGTGGGGTCACGTACAGATTCATGTACTCATTTGGATTCCACTGAATTACTTGTCCTATGGTGCTAGCATCCGTATTGGGATCGTAGGAGGATTTTGGTCCGACCGTACGGGTAATCCCATCTGTGGGCAGTCCAGACGGATCTTGTCTGGCAAGAACAAATTCAATATTAATCAGACCTGCAACGGGTAGGAATTCAGCAGGGGTATTTGCTGCGTCAGCATTTAATCTCTGGAAATCTTCATTTAAAATTCTGATTTGCGCCTCTATCTGGGAAAGCGGGACGTTGGCGCCTTGGCCAATCGGGCTTCCATTGTGCACCACATGGACGACAACAGGAATAAGGATTGGGTCAGCGTTGTTTCGGGATAAGATTTGAGGAGTATAAGTTCTGTCCTCTATTTTATCATTTATCCATTTCTCAAAAAATGGTTTGGAACCAAAATAGCCCAATTCCTTTTCCATTTTTTGTTCTATAATCACATGACCGCATTTTTCTCTATGCGTATGAGAATTAATCTGGTTTAATTGATCTGTGAGGTCAAAAGTTTGGAATTGCTGCGCAAAGCCTGATGAAAACACAAAAAACGCTCCCAGAAGGAGCATACTGGCCTTGTCACGAACCCGAAAACCTTTTTTCATTCAAATTCTAATTAAACAACAGTTAGGTTGACGGCTTCTACTCGTATGATTTCAGGAATTGCACGCTTGATGGCTTCTTCTACACCAGCCTTTAGCGTCATGGTGGACATGGGGCAAGTACCGCATGATCCGAGTAATTCTAATTTCAAAACCATATCATCGCTTAGCTCCACAATCCTAACATTGCCTCCATCTGCTTCCAGATAAGGGCGAATTGTGTCTAGTGCAAATTCTATTTGTTCTCTAAGTTCTGGTTGCATTTTCATTAAGCTTTAATTTCTACCACCTCGGTTTTGGTCTTAGAGGCATTTCTTATGGCAATTTGCCTAGCTATTTCTTCTGCTAGTCTCATGTAAGATTCTTGAGTTATTCCGTTTTTTAATACAGCTGGGTAGCCAGAATCTCCACTTTCTCTTATGCTCTGGACAATTGGAATTTCTCCCAAAAATGGCACATCGTATTTTTCTGCCAGTCTTTTGCCCCCCTCTTTTCCGAATAGGTAATACTTATTATCCGGCAGTTCTTGGGGTGTAAAATAAGCCATATTTTCAATAACACCTAAGATAGGTACGTTAATTTGTGGCTGTCTGAACATGGATAATGCCTTATTAGCATCTGCCAAAGCTACTTTCTGAGGTGTCGTTACGATCACAGCACCTGTCACAGGGACGGTTTGCACCATGGTCAGGTGTATGTCTGAAGTCCCCGGAGGCAAATCGATCAGTAGGTAGTCTAGCTCGCCCCATTCCACGTCAGAGATAAACTGCTTCAGTGCTGAACTGGCCATAGGGCCTCTCCACACTACTGCACTATCCACAGGCGTTAGAAACCCGATAGACATTAACTTTACTCCATATTGTTCTATGGGTATGATCACGTTCTTTTCACCGACTTTTTTCACCGCCGGCTGCTCAGCTTCTACATTGAACATGGTGGGAATAGATGGGCCAGAAATATCAGCATCAATCAACCCCACTTTTGCTCCTGAATTTGCCAGAGAAACCGCCAAATTCACCGCTGTGGTAGATTTGCCTACTCCTCCCTTACCAGAGGCTATGGCGATAATGTTTTTCACTTGAGGCAAAACTGGAGCTGCTTCTCTAATCGTAGTCACTTGAGAAGTCATGAATAAATCCCATCCAACTTCTTGTCCAAAGTCTTCCGCCAATACTTCTAAGCAGTTATTTTTAATAACCTCCTTAAGGGGGCAAGCTGGAGTAGTTAGGACTACATGGAAACTCACTTTATTACCCTTGATTTCAATTTTTTGTATCATTCCCAAAGTCACCAAATCCTTTTTTAAATCAGGGTCTTGTACTCGGGAAAGTGTTTTCAGGATATTATCCTTCGTTAACTGCATGTGGTGATTGTTGTAATTTTCCGCAATTTAAAGCTTAAAGACTTCTAAATAAAGTAAGAAGTGAAATGTATTGCACTTGTGAACTAGGAGAAACTACAGAAAGTTCTCATTTTTTGGATTGAGGAGTTAACTTTGTTTCATTCATTTTCCTATGGGCATCAGCAAACTTACTACGGACAGGGTCAAAGAACGCATGGACATCGAAGAGGTGATCGGCGATTACTTGCCCATGAAAAAGAAAGGGCAGAATCTCTGGGCCAATTGTCCGTTTCATGGAGAAAAGACACCGTCATTTTCGATTTCTCCGGCAAAGCAGATCTATAAATGCTTTGGCTGTGGCAAAGCCGGTGATCCCATTCAGTTTGTGATGGACATAGAAGGCATTGGTTTTCAAGAGGCCATCAAGCATATTGCGGGTAGATATGGGATTGAGGTAGAAGAGGACGAAACCCGAACACCGGAGCAGAACGAGGCACAAAATGAGCGGGAAAGTTTACTGATTGCTTTAGGCTTTGCCCGAGACTTTTTTGTTAAAAACCTTCAAACTGCTGAAGGCAAATCAATCGGACTTAGCTATTTCAAGGAGCGTGGATTTACCCCGGCAATTATTGAAAAGTTCGACTTAGGCTATGCATTAGAAGGCTGGGACAATCTCCTGAAGGAAGCCAAATCAGCTGGCTTTAAAGAAGAAATCTTATTGAAAGCCGGGCTGATCCTACAGAAAGAAGGGGATGCATCCCGAGTTTATGATCGCTTTAGGAATCGGGTGATTTTTGCCATACACAACATCAGTGGTAAGCCCCTAGGTTTTGGTGCACGGATTCTCACCAAAGACAAAAATCAACCCAAGTATATCAACTCACCCGAGACACCGGTTTATCATAAAAGTGATGTGCTCTACGGGATGTTTCAGGCGAAAAAAGCTATTCGCGAGAAAGATAATTGCTACCTGGTAGAGGGCTACACAGATGTGGTGAGTATGCATCTCTCAGGAATTGAGAATGTGGTAGCTTCTTCTGGTACATCTCTTACGGAGGGTCAGATCAAACTGATTAAGCGATTTACGGATCAGGTCACGGTACTTTACGATGGTGATGCTGCGGGGATCAAGGCCTCACTTCGTGGGATTGACCTTTTGCTGGAAGGTGGGCTGAATGTGAAAGCTGTTGTTTTTCCAGACGGGGAAGATCCCGATAGTTATTCTAGAAAGGTAGGTTCGCAGGCATTTCAGGAATATCTGGAGAATAATAGCCGCGATTTTATTGGGTTTAAAATTAGTTTGTACAAAGAGGAGTTTACGAAGGATCCGATTCGCAAAGCCGAAGTAATTCGCGAGGTAGTTCAAAGCATTGGAAAAATTCCTGATCCTATAATTCGCTCTGTATATGCTAAGGAAGCTTCGGGGCTTTTGGGGATAGAAGAGGATGTCATCCATGCTGAGCTGAATAAATTGCTGCTTAAGAGTCAGCGGGCACATGCCAATAAGCAGAAGGATGATGTTATTGCTGAGCAAGCTGTAGCGGACCTTATTCCTGGCGAGACGGCTACATCGTTGACAGAGATTATTAAAATCCAAGAGCGGGAGATGGTTCGGATTTTAGTAAACTATGGGTGGCAAAAGCTAGTCGATGAAGAAATACATCTGTGCCAATATTTGCTTTCAGAAACAGAGGAGCTAGAATTCACCACGCCTATTTACATCAAAATATTAAACTTATATCGCCAAAGTCTGCAACAGGGAGAAATTCCTACCTCAGAATATTTTATTGGGCTAGGTGATCAGGAAGTTCAAAAAGAAGTGATTGATTTAGTGACAGTTCGGTATGAAATATCCAGCCATTGGGTGGACACACACCAGATTGTTATTAATATGGAATCCGATGATCTTACACTGACAGGTTTCAAATCCATCTTGCGTTTAAAAAGAAAGATGGTGCAAAAGCTAATGGAAGAAGCGAAGGGGAAAATAAAAAATGCTGAGTCAGAACATCTTGATGATGCAAAGGTAAATGAGTTTCAGATGATCTATTTCGAACTCAAGAAAGTACAGCTTGAGATTGATAGGGAGCTAGGTATTGTGATCGGATAAACCCAAACTTTATTTGGGTGCTGCCTGTTTAAGATTTGAAAGCGTGTAAATTTGCCTTTCTAACTAGTAATTCAAACACAAATTTCGTGGAAAAATATATTTTGGATCCTATAGAAGATGCGATAGAAGCAATCAGAAAAGGGGAAGTAATAATCGTCGTGGACGACGAGGACAGGGAAAATGAGGGTGATTTTGTATGTGCAGCGGAGACTGTGACTCCAGAGATCATCAATTTCATGGCCACTCACGGACGGGGCTTGATCTGTGCGCCGCTGATCGAGGATCGATGCGAAAAATTGGGATTAGAACTCATGGTGGGAAATAATACTGCTGCTTTTGAAACGCCTTTTACCGTGTCTGTTGATTTAATTGGCCATGGCTGCACCACAGGGATTTCTGCTGCAGACAGATCCAAAACCATCAAAGCCCTCGTAGATGATTCTATTGATCCCAGTGAATTGGGTAAACCTGGACATATTTTTCCGCTCAAAGCCAAAAGAGGGGGAGTACTAAGAAGAGCTGGGCATACTGAAGCTGCTATAGATTTAGCCCGTCTTTCTGGCTTTTCTCCCGCGGGCGTACTCGTGGAAATCATGAATGAAAATGGGACGATGGCTCGTCTTCCGGATTTGGTGGAAGTTGCCAAGAAATTCAATTTGAAGTTGATTTCTATCAAAGATTTGATCGCTTATAGATTAAAGCATGAGTCGCTAATCCAGCGTGAAATCGGAGTGGATCTACCTACAGATTTTGGCGACTTTGAATTGATTGCCTTTCGACAGACTAATACCCAAGAGCTGCATCTCGCCCTTATCAAAGGGAAATGGGAAAAAGACGAACCGATCTTGGTTCGTGTCCATTCATCCTGCATGACAGGTGATATCTTTGGCTCATGTAGATGTGACTGCGGTCCGCAGCTTCATGGTGCTATGCAGATGGTTCAAAAAGAAGGCAAAGGAGTTATTCTTTATATGAATCAAGAAGGTAGAGGCATAGGTCTTATCAATAAATTGAAAGCGTATAAGCTTCAGGAAGAAGGAATGGATACGGTGCAAGCCAACCTTGCACTTGGCTTACCCTCGGATAGCCGTGATTATGGAGTAGGAGCTCAGATTTTGAGAGATTTGGAAGTGCGTAAATTACGGTTAATCTCTAATAATCCACAGAAACGAGTAGGCTTATTAGGTTATGGTCTCCAAATCGTAGAGCAAGTTCCTATTGAGATCGTGCCTAATGTGCATAACGAAAAGTATCTTCAAACCAAGAGGGATAAAATGGGTCACAATATTTTGAAGTAAAATCCTGCTTTAATCTTGATATTTGTTAATAATCACTAATGAGTTTCAACCTGACACTTATTATTGCGTAAGTAAAAGCATGATGGAAACCATGAAAAAAGCAATTTTCTTCCTTAGCTTATTATTTCTGAGCATAGCTTCATCATTTGCGCAGAATCAATTCCCTTCCCAGGTCTGGCACAAGGGAAACATTTATACTACGGACGGACAGGTCTATGGAGGCGATATCAAGTACGATCTGGAGAATAATGTAGTACAGCTTCAGGATAAAACCGTAAATACCTTTACGTCAACAAACGTCACCAATTTTGAATTATATGATGAGGTTTATGGCGGCATACGCAAGTTTTACAGCTTGCCATATGCGCTAGGCAATGATTACGCTACGCCCATCTTTTTTGAGGTATTGACTGAAGGGGAGGATCTAGCGCTGTTGTGCCGAGAATATGTTGCTACTGATTCCAGAGGCATGGGTGGCTATGGTATGATGGGGGGATATGGCATGAATCCTTTCTATGGCCCTCAGTCTATGGGCTACAAATTGGCGTTCAAATATTACTTTTTAAAAAATGGAAAAATTGAACAATACAGCATGAAGAAAAAAGACCTTTTTGAGATGCTTCCTGGTCATGATGACCAGATTTCACTTTTTATGCGCAAAAATCGCCTAGACTACGATAAAAGAGGAGATCTTCTTCGCATCACAGCCTATTACAACGAACTGAATCATAATTAAATGTCTAAGCCGTTAATTCTCGTCTCAAATGACGATGGGATCACATCCAAAGGGATACGCGTACTCGTATCTGCTATGAAGAAACTTGGAGACGTGGTGGTAGTGGCCCCTGATAGCCCTCAGTCGGGCATGGGGCATGCGATTACGATCGGAGAAACGCTCCGTTTGGAAGAGGTTGATATATTCGAGGGAGTAAAAGCATATAAATCAAGCGGAACTCCTGCCGACTGTGTGAAGCTGGCTAAGCATTATGTAATGATGGAGAGAAGTCCAGATTTGATTGTGAGTGGGATTAATCACGGTTCGAATACATCCATCTCTGTGCTTTATTCCGGCACCATGTCGGCGGCTATTGAAGGTGCTCTGGAAGGTTATCCGTCGATTGGTTTTAGCCTGTGTGACTATTCATCTCATGCTGATTTTTCACATGTGGAAGATTGGGTGGAGAAAATCGCACGGCAAGTTCTTGATAAAGGAATACCTAAGGGTATTGCTTTAAATGTTAACTTTCCTCCAAAACAAAATGAGGACATCAAAGGAATCAAAGTTTGCCGTCAGGCTGAAGCCAAATGGCAAGAAGAGTTTGATGAGCGATTTGACCCCAATGGGCGAAAGTATTTTTGGCTCGCGGGTAACTTTGTAAATTTTGATAAAGGAGAAGATAATGACGAATGGGCGATTGCAAACAATTATGTTTCCATTGTTCCTTGTCAATATGATTTGACTGCCCATCATGCCATTGCTCAGATAAACAAAGAATGGGATTGGGAAGTGCTCAAAAGGTAAATGTTTAACGGCTAAATATTTACCCAGAGTGATTAAATGCTTTTCGTTATTTTTACCACTGTAAATTAGTATAGACCGTTTGAATCGAAAAATACTCATATTTCTATTTTTTGTCCTAGCTACTTCTTCGGAAGCTTTTTCTCAAATCTCGGATATAGATAGCCTCAAAAATCTGCTACCTACCACCAATGGAGAGGAAAGGCTGACCGTTTTGAATGAATTGTCATTCTATCTACGCGAAATTGAGCAGCAGGTGGCGCATGATTATGCTTTGGAAGCAGAAAAACTAGCGCAAATACTCAAAAATAAATCAGGAGAAGCAAAGGCCAAGGAAAACTTGGGCTGGATTTTTTACCGTAAAGGGAAGTGGCAGAAATCATTTGATTATTCAAAATCGGCATACAAACTTTCTATTGAGGCAAATAATCTAGAGGGGGCAGCACGAGTACTGAACAGCATGGGGGCTTTATACTATGAGCAGCAAAATTATCCTTTCGCTATTGTCCAGTTTAAAAAGGCCTATGAAATCAGTAGTAGGGCAGAAGATCTCTATACGATGATAAGAAGTCTGAATAACGTCGCCTTCAATTTTATTTATTTGAATAAGCTAGATTCTGCTTTGTATTATGCGAATAAAGCTATAGAGACCAATAGAAGCGCAGGCTCGCCCTACTTGCTTTCGTTTTCTAACCGTATTATTGGAGATGTTTACATGAAAAGAAATCAACTTGATTCTGCGGAGAAGATGTATGAAATAGCGCTTGAAAATGGAAAAGCGCAAGGCATCAATACGATTCAAGCCAGTATCCTTCATCGACTGGGCCGCACATTTCTATTAAATGGGAAACTGGAAGAAGCTAAGAAAGTATTGCTTGAAGGTGTGGCGTTATCTAGTAAAAATAGTTTTCTTGATGAGCTTGCCCAAAGCCATAAATACCTCGCTGAATATTACAGACTCAAGGGAGAGTATAAAGAGGCTTTTGAACAGCAATCCAAGTTTATAGCCATGAATGATTCATTGGTCAATAAATCCAGCAGAGATAGATTAGCTCTGATGCAGGGGATGTTTCAGGATGATTTAGCTCAATCAGAGCTTGAATTATTGGTAGCTCAATATGAAAATCAAACTACTAAATTGGCATTAAATCGAAGAATAATTTTTTTAGTTAGCGCAGGTTCTATCTTGATTTTGGGGCTGGTGATTTGGTTGTTTTATCTCAATCGGAATATCAAAAAATACAATGCTGACCTGATTTCTCAACAGCAGCAAATCTGGAAACAAAATGAAGATTTGGAAGCTAAATCCAAGCAGCTTCAAGAAATAAACCAGACTAAAAATAAGCTGTTTTCTATAGTAGGGCATGATCTGCGAGGCCCGGTGGGCCAAGTGAAGTCTATCGTGGATTTATTGATTGCCGGACATCTGAATCAGGACGAATTTGATGAACTAATTCAAAATTTAAAAAAGGATGTGGACTCAGTGTATTTCACGTTGAATAATACACTGAATTGGTCTATGGCTCAAATGGAAGGCTTTAAACTCCATAAAGTGGATTTTAATCTGTCCGAGCTAGTAAGCTCCAATATTAGGCTGATCATGCCAAAGCTTAAAGAGAAATCACTTGAGATAGAAAATTCATCATTGTTCACAGACTTAGAGATTCATGCAGATCGGGATTTGCTGGAAGTAGTGATCCGAAATATTTTAAACAATGCAGTGAAATTCTCTAAGCCTGGTGATACTATACAGCTTTCGGCAGAGCGAGATAAGTGGTTGATTATCTGGTGTGTACAGGATCAAGGAATAGGGATAAAGGAAGAGCAAATCAATAAGTTGCTTTCTTTAGATTATGTCATCACTAATTCTAAATTAGGCACCAAAAAAGAGAAAGGATCCGGCTTGGGGCTTCAGATTTGCAAGGAATTTACGCGCATGAACGGTGGAGAATTAACTATAAAAAGCAAATTAGGAGAGGAAACCAAGGTGTGTATTAAGATCCCTGTGAGCAAGACGCTAGTCCGTAATTGACATCTTCTCCTGAGTAAGGAATTTGTCCAAAGCGATTTTTTTAGTAATAATCCCTAGTTCTTTCATTATTCCCATGCATGCACTCAGTTGTGATTTCGAAACCTCCGCATCAGTTGCCCAAGTTGTCTGCGCCAACCATTCCTTTACATCGGCTATGTTTAGCTCGTAGTTTTTGGCAAGCTCATCTATAGAATCTCTGTTAGTTTGAATTTCTTTAGAAGCTTGGTAGACCAACTCCCGTAATTCGAAAATCGTATCCCCAAACTCCTTCAACGCTTTGTCTGTTGCTATGATGGCAAAGCAAGGCCAAGGGCTTGAGACTTCTCCGATTCTTTTAAACTGCTTTGAATCCACCCAGGGTTTGGTGGTGTATTTTTCCCAGAGAAACATTTCTGGCTTTTCTGGAGTCATAGCTTCTAGAGCGCCAGGAAGGTTGTTGACTATTTTAAATTCCAGTTTTTCGGAATTCCAGTTTTCCCGCTTTGCAAGTACATAGCTCATGAGCTGTGATCCTGATCCTAGCCTACTGATCAGAAAAGTAGGACTATTGATTTCATCCAATGAATTGACAGCTGAGTCTCCAGAAATATGAATTCCCCAGTTCAAGGGAGATTTGACATGTAAGCCAATCATTTTAGACGGGTTTCCAGATTCAAAATCCTTCAGAAAACTCTCTGTCAAAACAATCGCGATATCGGTTTTATCCTCTCGTAAATCCTTATTCATCCGACCGGAACCTCTGGATTCATCGGTCCATTGGAGCATTATTCCCCCATTTTTGAACGGTTGCGCTGCTACTACTTTTTTCCAAGGAAAATTAAAATGTTCAGGAACTCCGGTGATTCTAAGGGTTTTCATAGTTGATGTATTGCAAGAGGCAAAAATAACAAAGAGCGCTTCAATTGAAACAATTTCAACCTATCCTTTTACAAGCAACACTTTAAGACAGGGGACAATTCTGAAAAGGCTGTCTAGGTCGCTTTGACCTTCATTTTTAAAGTTCTGATATTTTGGAATCGATTGCGGGCAAGAAAATTCTTTTTGAGGGATATTTAGAATTGGATGTGGGTAATTATAAGTAAGGGATTTATATCTTTGATGCCTACAATGGAAGTCGGGTGCTATTTGGGCACTTTTAAATTGAAATAAACAAACCTACTTAGATATGAAATTTAAACCTGGAGTAAAATACGGAGAAGAGCTAAGAGATCTTTATGCTTACGCAAAAGAGAATGAGTTCGCAATGCCGGCAGTAAATGTAATCAACACCAATTCAGTGAATGCTGTATTGGAGACCGCTAAGAAGTTAAATTCTCCTGTAATCATCCAATTTTCAAACGGTGGAGCACAGTTTTATGCCGGCAAATCTCTTGCTAACGATAAGCAGCAGGCCAGTATCGCTGGAGGTATCTCAGGTGCTCATCACGTGCATTTAATGGCTGAGGCATACGGAGTACCGGTTATTTTGCATACAGATCACGCAGCTAAGAAATTGTTACCATGGATTGACGGACTTTTGGAAGCAGGGAAGGCGTATTACGCAACCCACAAGAGACCTTTGTATAGTTCACACATGCTTGATCTTTCCGAAGAGCCTTTGGAAGAAAATGTAGAGATCTCTTGCAACTACTTTAAAGAATTCGAAAAGTTGGAGATGGCTATCGAGATTGAATTGGGCGTAACAGGAGGTGAAGAAGATGGTGTAGATAATACGGATATTGATTCTTCTAAACTTTATACACAGCCCGAGGAAGTGGCTTATGCTTACGAGCACCTGAAAGAAATCGGTGATCTATTCACTATTGCTGCTGCTTTCGGTAATGTGCACGGTGTGTACAAGCCAGGAAACGTGAGCTTGAAGCCAATTATCTTGAAAAACTCTCAGGATTTCATCAAAGAAAAGCATGGATTGACGGGTAAGCCATTGAATTTTGTATTCCACGGTGGATCTGGATCTACAGTAGAGGAGATCAGAGAAGCAAATAGCTATGGCTCTATCAAGATGAACATCGATACAGATATGCAGTGGGCATTCTGGGAAGGTATCTTGAACAACTATAAAAAGAACGAGGCATATCTTCAGACACAGCTGGGTAGCCCAGATGGCGCTGATAGCCCAAATAAGAAGTATTACGATCCAAGAAACTGGTTGCGTAAAGGCGAAGAGAACTTCGTAAAGCGTCTTGAGCTTGCATTTGACATGCTTAATGCCGTTAATAGGAATTAAACTTTCATTATCTTAAGAATTATAAAGTCACCTGCAAGGGTGACTTTTTAGTTGTGGACAATGTGGTCGAAAATAGTTGGTGACATTGGTTTTTATGTATATCCGCTTAACTGCTCGTATGTACTTTGAATTAATGCTAGAAGTTCAAATTCGGCAAATCCCCCTTTCAAAAAGGGGGCAAGGGGGATTTTTTTCAGGCTAGCACAAGACATAATTCTAGTACGTGCATACATGCGAATACACATATAATATTTTTTATGTATATCCGCTTTTTTACCAGGTAAGAAGATAAAAGCATCATAAAATAAGCTAAACTCTAGATTTTAAGACCACTTCGGTCTCCCGATATCGGGACGTCTTCGGTCATTCGGCCGGGTGAGCAAAGAAATTATGGCTACAGGCAAATTAGCGGATAATCATAATGTTTTTTTGATATTTCTGTATTCCCGTAACCCTACGGGAATTAAAACAAACTTACCCTAGGACGGATGCCATCTTATTAATCTTTAAAAACTGTAGCTTCTATCCAGGATTAGTTATTTGCTTTGACGTTCTCGATTTCATCTTGCAATTGTTTCAATTGATTGGCTGCGGTTTCATTGTCTGGTTCCAGTTCTATGACACGTGTAAACAGTTGAATAGCACGATCTTTTTGGTTATCAGCCATAAGAGCTTCACCATAGCTATGAAGCACATTTGGAGAGTAAGGAAATATCGCAGAGTTGATCTCAAATGTCAGTAATGCCTCTGGCATTCGACCAGAATATTTAAATACATAGCCTAGTGTATTTAATTCTTTTTCCTTCCCAACTAACCTGTAAACATTGTTGAAGTGAGTTTGTATATTTCTATAAACCGAATCCAGTGGTTCTGACTCAAATAATTCAAGAAGGTATGTAGCAGCCCTGTAATTAGGTTCAGATGCATAACCTAATGCAATTTGAGCTAAATCTGTCTCCAGATCATTGACTGGGAACTCGACAATCCTTGAGAATTCTTTTCCCTCTTTTTTGAAAATAAAAGTTGGTACTCGATGAATTAATTTTCCCTTTTCCTCTCCGTTTGGCCCTTGTTTATAAAGTGCTTCCCCATCATAAAGTGCAGTGAATTTTAATTGGCTTTCCTCAAGACCGAGCTCGTTCCAAAGTTTGACAAACTGTGGTACCCAGCGTTTGCTATCCCCGCACCAAGTCCCAAGAAATATTTCAACTTCTGAATTTTCAAATGCATTTTTCCAATCTGTATTTTTTCCAGAAAGGTTGAATAAACGTTCATTCTCAACATACCAAGTTTGATAAGAGCTATCAGATTTAAGAATTTCTAGCTTAAATTCCCCAGCCAAATGTTTATCTCCGGCAGCATTGATATAAGTCTTTGGGGTTTGTGCTAATAGAATGGATGAAAGAAATAAAAATAGCGTGATTAGAAAATAGTTCTTCATGAGGTATTATAAGATTGGAACTAAACAAAAATCTAAAATAATGCAAAAAGTCCAAGCTAATGAACTTGGACTATAATTTTTCTAATTTTTAGAGTTAATTAAGTAGATAGGATCTTCGCTACACGGAAATCATCCTCATCCACCGATTTATCATCGACGATCGCTTTCTTGATAGGAGTGTATACTACTTTGTTGTTGATCAATCCTGCCATGACATCGTATTTGCCCTGAAGCAAGCCCTCTACAGCTGCTACCCCGAGTTTGGAGGCCAGAAGACGATCATATGAACTAGGAGAGCCACCGCGTTGCAAATGTCCAAGTATGGTTACTTTGATATCGTAATATGGAAGGTGCTTTTTCACCAGCGCCGCGATTTCAGTAGCTCCGCCACTTTTTCCGCCTTCTGCTACGATCACAATATTGGACGCTTTTTTGGCTTTGGTTCTGATTCTTAATTTGTCAACCAAGTGCTCGATAGGCATTTTTTTCTCGGGAATCAGAATAGCTGCTGCCGCACTGCCAATGCCTGCATTGATCGCAATGAACCCTGCATCTCTTCCCATTACTTCCACGAAGAAAAGTCTATCGTGAGAAGTGGCTGTATCGCGTATCTTATCTATAGCCTCAATGGCCGTATTGCAGGCGGTGTCAAAACCAATGGTAGAATCTGTGCCCGACAGGTCATTGTCTATCGTACCAGGTAGCCCAATTGCCGGCACGCCAAACTCTTTGTAGAATAAGTGTGCACCAGTGAGGGATCCATCACCACCGATCACCACCAATGCATCTATCCCATGTATATTCAGATTTTCATAAGCAGTTTTTCTGCCTTCTGGAGTTCGGAATTCAGCACTTCTGGCGGATTTCAGGAATGTTCCACCACGTTCCAGTACATGAGTAATGTGCTTTGATTCTAGCTTTTTGATATCATTTAGAATCATACCCTCATAGCCGCGGTAGATTCCATACATTTCTATATCGTAGTACAATCCTGCTCGTACTACAGCACGGATTGCGGCATTCATTCCCGGGGAGTCTCCTCCAGAAGTCAGGACGCCAATTTTTTTAATGGTTTTAATTTCCATTTTAGGTTTGAGTGAAGGCTTTAAACATAAGTTCGGCCGAAGCTGGGTTTGTTGCCAATGGGATGTTGTGTACATCACAAATCCGCATGAGCATTTGTACATCCGGTTCATGTGGATGCTTATCTAGGGGATCTCTGAAGAAGACGACCATTGCAAGGTCTTTCTGAGCAGCCATGGCCGCAATCTGGGCATCACCTCCATAAGGGCCAGAGAGCAGTTTTTGAACTTCAAATCCAGCCTTTTCAATATGAGCACCAGTGGTGCCTGTAGCTACCAAATCCACATCTGCCTGTAGTAGTCTGTCTCGGAATCCACTTAAAAAATGAACCATGTCGGCTTTTTTACCATCATGGGCTATAAGAGCTATTTTCATCGAGTTTTAGGGTAATAGGTTCATGCCAAAGTTAGGAAAAAATATTTCCCTGATTGGTCGACTGAGGTTATTTAAAGGCTACTTTCATGTTAGGTTCGAATTAGATTTTCCAAATAAAGCAAGAAGGTATATTCCAAGGCCAATTCTTTCAGTGAGTTAAACCTACCCGAAGCTCCTCCGTGTCCTGCATCCATATTGGTATGCAGTAAAAGAAGATTAGAATCAGTTTTCATTTCACGAAGTTTTGCTACCCATTTGGTGGGCTCCCAATATTGTACCTGGCTGTCATGAAGTCCTGAGGTGATCAGTAGATTAGGATAGTCTTTTGCTTCCACATTATCATATGGTGAGTAGGAAAGCATGTATTCATAGTATTCCTTATCCTTAGGATTACCCCATTCCTGAAATTCCCCTGTGGTCAGCGGGATACTTTCATCGAGCATGGTGGTCACCACATCCACGAATGGCACAGCCGCAATCAGGCCTTTGAATAATTCTGGGCGCATATTCATGACTGCCCCCATCAGCAGACCACCGGCACTTCCTCCCATGGCATACAAATGCTCTGATGAAGTATATTTCTCCGTGATTAGATGCTCAGCACATGCGACGTAGTCACTGAAGGTGTTGCGCTTTCTCAGCATTTTTCCATCTTCATACCATATTCGGCCCAGGTCTTCTCCACCTCTTATATGTGCTATCGCAAAGACGAAGCCTCTGTCCAATAAGCTTAAGCGGCTGCTGGAGAAATAGGCATCCATGCTGTAGCCATACGAGCCATAGGAATAGAGTAGCAATGGATTTGAACCATCAGGTGAGAACTTATCGATTTTGTAAACTAGAGAAACCGGCACCATTTTTCCGTCTGGTGCCTTTGCCCATATCCTGGCAGAAGTATATTCAGAACTATCATATCCTCCGACGATTTCTTGCTGCTTGAGCAGAGTCTTCTCCTTCGTCACCATATGGTAATCGAAGGTACTGGCAGGAGTTACCAGTGAATTGTATCCAAAGCGCAGTATGGAAGTGTCAAACTCGGGATTGGTACTGATCCAGGCAGTGTAAGTTTCATCATCAAACTCCAAGGGATGTCCGGCCGTACCATCCCATGGCTTGATGTTGATATTGCATAACCCATTTGACCTTTCTTGTACCACTAGGAAATTTGAAAATATATCAAAGTCTTCTAAAAGAACAGACTCACGGTGCGGAATCACATCCTCCCAGTTTTCTAAAGATGGATTAGTGATAGGGGCTTTCACTAGCTTGAAATTTTGAGCTTCATGGTTGGTTCTGATCCAAAAGTGATCTTGATAATGGTCTGCTGCATATTCCAAAAACGGAATTCTAGGCTGAAGAAGTCTGAATTCTCCAACTGGATCAGCAGCATCAAGAAATCTCATTTCTGAAGAGATGGTACTCTCTGAATGGATGAGGATGTATTGTTCAGATTTTGTCTTATGAACCGCACAGGAAAACTCCTCGTCTTTTTCCTCATAAATAAGAATATCATCAGCCGAAGCTGTGCCTAACATATGTGAATAAATCTGAAAGGAGCGCAGGGTGTCAGGATCTTGCTTGGAGTAAAAAAGTGTTTGATTATCAGCTGCCCAAGCAAAATTTCCAGTGATGGCTGGAATGTGATCAGGCAGAATTTCCCCTGTATTAAGATCTTTGAAATAGATCTCATAGATTCTTCTTCCTATGGCATCTGCAGCAAAAGCAAGCGTTGTCAGATCGGAAGTAGCTGCTGTGCCGCCTACCTGATAATAAGCTTTTCCTTCGGCAAGTAAATTGACATCAAGAAAGATCTCTTCCTTGGTATTCAGATTACCTTTCTTACGACAATACAACGGGTATTCTCCGCCTGTTTCGTATTTAACATACCAGTAATAGCCAGATTTGAAGTAGGGGACACTTTCGTCATCTTCCTTGATTCGCCCTTTCATTTCTTGAAATAATCTTTCCTGAAATAATTCTGTAGATTTTAGGCTTGTTTTGAGGTATTCGTTTTCAGCATTGAGATAGTCTAAGACCTCTGGATTTTCTCTATCACGCATCCAATAATAATTGTCAGTACGCTGATGACCGTGTGATTCTAAGAGCTGAGCTATCTTTTTGGCTTGTGGTGCCTGCATTTTATTAAGTAGTTAAGGTTGCAATGTTAAGGAAAAAATTGGGTGTTGAGTTCTGTTTCCAGGAGGAAAAAGGTGGTTCAGTTGCAGTTTTGTATCATAAAATGAATTAGAATAGTAGTAGGTCTTGGATAAAAATATTATTTTTTGAAATATTCAGTAAATAATTCAACCATTAACCAAATTTCTATGGGATTTCTGAAAGAGTTTAGAGAGTTTGCTGTCAAAGGCAATGTAATCGATCTGGCAGTAGCTGTGATTATTGGTGGAGCTTTTGGTAAGATTGTCGCATCTTTTGTGAAAGATATCGTAATGCCACCAATTGGAGTTTTGCTAGGGGGCGTCAGCTTTACTGATTTGGCTATTGTGCTAAAGGAAAGCAGTGTGGGCCCTGCAGGTGAAGATCAAGGGCCGGTGCTGCTGACCTACGGTATTTTTGTCCAAAACGTGGTCGATTTCGTCATCATTGCTTTTGTTATTTTTATGGCGGTGAAGGGAGTCAATAGATTGAAGAAGAAAGAAGCTGAAGCTCCTACGCCGCCGCCTCCAGCACTTTCCAAATCTGAAGTTTTGCTTGAAGAAATCAGAGATCTACTGAAAAAAGATAAAAAGTAAAAAAAGCGGCTTTGTGTTGCTTTTTTTACTTTTTATCACCCTCTCTTCGTCTTTGATAGATATGTCGGGCAAACTCCCTCGACAAACCATTCAGCTGGATGATTTGATTATATGTGATAACACTGGAAAGGTCTTTGACGAATTTTTCTTCGTCCACGATCATTTTGCGTTCAATTTCGAATTTCCGGCTAATTCTGGATTTTGCTTCTGATTCAGCTAATTGAAGGTCTTTTACTCTGCCTAATTCAGACATCTCTCTCAGATTTTTTTCTCTAGCCTCGTTATAAACATTGAAAATTGGCCAGAATTTTTGTGCCTGTTCTGGTTTTAGATCCAGCCTAGTCGTGATAAAGGCTACTCGGGCGGCTTCTAGTTTTTCCCGGTCATATCTTGCTTCTGGGCGCTGGGCAAATGCGGTACCTATGGCCAATAACATCAAGAATGCTATACATGTATATCTTTTCATATCCTTAATACCAATTTTGATCAATTTCATTCACTAAATCCACTTCATAAACCATTTCTTCTGCAATGATCTGATCCAGAATTTCCTCTGGATTATCTACCATACTTAGTACATCTTCTGCAGACCAATATTGACTTTCTATATATAAATTGACCTCTTCATCCATGGATAGTGTTTCAAATTGCGTAGGGGAGGTATTGAATTGCCATACGCCCAAGCTTACCACCAGTATAGCGGCAGCTGCTGCATAGTTCATCCAATTGCCATAACTTGATGGCTGTGTTCTTTCTATTATCTGGTCTGGAAGCCTATCAAAATAACCTTCGGGTGCCCTGAAATCCTTAACTTTAGGAAGTTTTTGCATGGTATAAGTTTAGACTGGGTTGATGGTCAATAGTTTATTCTCTAGATAAGGAATGTTCGATTTTTTTTACTGCATGATGATAGCTGGCCTTGAGTGCACCTACACTGGTGCCGGTGATTTCAGACATTTCCTCATAAGTAAGCTCTTCCTGATATTTCAGATGAAATACGAGTCTTTGCTTATCAGGTAGGGTCAGCAATGCTTTTTGAAGTAAGCGCTGGATTTCGTCTCCATCCATATTTCCAGGCTGATCAATATAGGATTCCAATTTCTCCTGATGATCCTCTATTGAGAAGAAGTACTTCTTTTTCTTCTTTTCTAGAAAACTCAGAGATTCATTCGTTGCGATCCTATAGAGCCATGTGAAAAGACTTGATTGCCCTTGGAATTTACCGATGTGATGATGCGCCTTTATAAAGGTGTTTTGGGTGATATCATCTGCATCTTCATGGATCAAAACCATTCTCCTGATCACATGATATACTCGTTTTTGGTAAGTCTGGATAAGCTGCCTGAAACCCACCTCCCGAGTTTTGGGATCTTGGATGAGTTGGAGGATTTCCTGGTCACCATTTTTCTTCATTCACCTTTTAGACCCAATTTATGCAAAAGGGTTTACAGAAGCAGGAAAAATGAACATTATGCCTTGATAGTCAGTGAGAAAAATAATTATGTTCCAAAATTGACTACTAAATTTCGAGGATATAATCCAGAATACCGGCATTCTTGCCTTTTGGTCTAGTCACCAAAAGAGGAATACTGTCATTGTACTGGATCAAACGCTCAGCCATACTTCCTATAAATAGCGCTGTGGCAGCCGTACGTCCCTTGGCGCCAATGATAATTCCATCTGCACCGATTTCCTTTGCCTTGGCGACTATCTCCTCAACTGGGTCATCGTTGACATCCTGGGTATATACAGGGGTGATTTTGTTTCCTTTGGTGTCTATTTTTCGAATGAATTTTTTGTAATTAATCTCCGCATGCATGCGCATAATTTTCGTGAATTCCTCGTAGCTTTTTCCTGTATAATGATAGCCTGAAGGTACTGTGAACACATTTTGACACACAATTTCAAGGCCACCGTGCTTTTCAGCAATCATAATAGCCTCTTCTAAGGCATCTTTGGAATAATCTGAAAAATCACTTGGAACCAACAATCGCTGCATTTTAGTAACAGAGCCTTCTGGGACGATGAGTAACGAACAGCTAGCGCGTCTTGCGAGTCTCGTGGAGGCAACTCCTGTACCTGGGAGGTGCACTTTTCGTCCAATTAAGATCATATCCGCCGATTTTTCCTCTGCAAGCTTTAATATTTTTTTTGAGAGTGAGCCCTCCTTTACTATGTAGTTTAAAGAAATTCCTTTGGGGTTTTTGAAATGCGCTGTGACCATTGACTCCATGGCTTCCTGTCTTTCGTTGACCATGTTCTCCACCAAATTCGGAAATTCCTCCAACACTTCTTTTGGGATGCTGAGGTTCTTAATCACATTTACGAAATAGATTTTTTTGGTTAGATTGACTTGAGCTATAAAAGCTGCGTGCTGAATCAAGGTTTGATCCAATGAAGTCTGATCCAAGCAAACGACCATTTTTTTAATCAAATACATAAAGCGCCAATGGTTTTAGGATTGCAAATTTAAGCGTAATACAAGTAAATCTTTAAGTATTAAGTAAAATAAAATTTTGAATAAAATCATATTTCATCGAATTGCTGCATTCAGAGATTTGAAACAGGTGTTATGCTGGAATAATATTCTGAGATAAGCCATTGAAACCCAAATGATTTCTAATACTTCACCATACATTATCGGAATCATCCTTTACAATTGCCAACCTGCCGTTTAATAAATCGTATATTTGGACTGTCCGGGTCGTTGACATGTTCAAACTTCACAATTATCAATTTTACCGAGTGAAGCCCTTCCCAAAAGCAGGCCTCATCCCGATAGCCATCGGGACCTCGCCCTTCAAAAGGCAGGATAACAGTGGAAGTTTGCGGTTAACAGGCAGCTCAAATCTTGTCGTATAGGAGGTTTGCAACACTCTAAGACCCGGATTTTTTTATCCTATTCTTCACCCATTCCCATTCTTCATTTCCTACACCTAGTATTCTAGACCAAAATAGATACATCCCAAGAATTAATAAGCTAGTTAAAATGATGTTGGGGATAGGCGAAAGTGAGGAGAATGTGAGATATCCAGGAATGTAAGCCGTCATTCCTACAAAAAGTATTTTCACTGTATCAGTAGAGAAAGGATCGAATCCTAGCTTGATTTTAAGAAACATGTATTTCACAAGGTTGAATAAAAACATCACAACAACCGAAGCCATGGCTGCTCCTTCGATTCCATAGAGTGGAATAAGTAAGTAATTCAACATAACAATTAAAATGCTCATACCGATCGTTGCGATCAGATTGAAGCGGTAGTGCTTAGAGAAAACCAGGATTTCACTATTAACTGAGAATGCCACGTCAAATAGTTTTCCCAAACCAATCAACACGACTACCTGCTTTCCTGTCTGGTAGAGTTCACCGTTAGGGATAAAGTAATACAACGCATCCAGGTTTGACCAGATTCCTATAAAAAGAAGTAAACAAATATACAGTTGACGATTTGAAACCTGCTTGTACAACTTGTTGATTTCCCTATAATTGCCTTGGGTAAAATGATCTGAAATCACGGGCATTACCACCTGAGAGATTGCCCGCCTAGGCAGTTCTATCACCAGTGCCATGCTAAAAGCAATGGTGTAAATAGCATTAGCTTCAAGACTGATCATGGAGCTCACCATGATGCTGTCAATCTTCATAATTAAGGTCGATGCAGCTGTAGCCAAGAAGGTAATGAGGCTGAACTGAATAAAGGACGTTCGGAAACCATTTGGGAAAGTATTCCAACGGAAATCCAATTTCAAAACTCCGAGCCAAAGTAAATAGACTAAGACACCCAATAGGGCAAATCCATATACTGCCACTAAGCCCTGCATTACTTGCGGGAAGGAGATCCATTCTACTAAGTAAGCTCCCACAAGAATCCCCGTGAGTAAGCGCAAAAACACTTCGCGGACAAGTGTAGGCACTGCTATTTTCAAAAATGATCGACTATATGCATCCAAAATACTACTCAGCAATGCAAATAAGGTGATCAAAAGTACGATCCCGAAAAAGTCAATTACTTCAGGAGAATTAACTGCAAATAAGTCAATGATTTGAGTTTTGAACCCAAAGAAGATCGTGCTTACTACAGCAAAACCGACTAGCGAAAAGACCAAGCCATAACTCAGGAAAGCGGATTGATTGGATTTGAGTTTTGGGAAAAAGCGCGTGATGCCATGCCCAACTCCCAATTGGGCAAAGGGAACAAATAGCAACCCGAGATCTTGGATGGTTCTGAAAGTCCCTAATTGGGAGGCATCTAAAGCATAAGGATAAAGCCAGAGCACATTGACATAACCTATGACAACTCCCAGGTAAGAAAAAATGGTGGTTTGAATGCTCTGCTTGGCTACTTTGCCCATGAGCTTAAAAGTATCAAAAAACTAGCATTAAGAGATTGTTTCAGATAAAATTCAAGGTTTGGCACATTTGTCACAACCAGCTTCTTTCTTTGATTTAAAGAAATACTTCTTCACTAAATAAGCCAAAGCTGCTAAAACGATTACACCAACTAATATTTCCTGCCACATATTACGATAGAATTTGATAGACCAACAGCGCAGACACATACGCCAGAGCCGTCATGTACACTGTCTGAATCAACGGCCATTTCCAACCATTGGTTTCCCGATACACTACGGCAAGAGTACTCATACATTGCATAGCAAATGCATAGAATACCATAAGCGAAAATGCCGTGGCTTTATTATAGACTTTGTCCCCAGTGGCTGGGTTGATTTGCTGATTGAGTTTTTCCCTAATCGTCAATTCATCTTCGGTGTCTGACCCTATACTGTAGATGGTAGCAATAGTCGATACGAACACTTCTCGGGCGGCAAATGATGCGATCAATGCAATTCCGATTTTCCAATCGTATCCCAAAGGACGAATAGCAGGCTCAATCGCCCTTCCCATGATCCCTATAAAGGAGTTCTCAAGTAGTAGGGAGGATGTTTCGTTTGCTATTATGGGGACTTCCTCAGGGGACGCTTGGGCTAATTTCACTTCACTTTCAGCGCGGATGGCATCCATTTTTTCTGGAGGACCATAAGATGCCAGAACCCAGAGAATCACCGAAATCGCCAAGATTACTTTACCTGCTTCCAATACAAATGTTCTGGATTTGTTATACATAGTGAGCAATACGTCCAGCCATCGAGGAGCACGATATGGCGGTAGCTCGACCATAAGGAAACTTTTCTCTTTGGTTTGTAGAATGTTTTTCAAGAGCAATGCGGTGAACAATACCCCGATTACTCCTAATAAATAAAGCGAAAGCAATGCAAGTGCTTGGAGGTTCACAACACCCAAGATTCGCTCATTTGGCACTACTAACCCAATGAGAATAACATAGACTGGCAGACGTGCAGAGCAACTCATCAGAGGAGTCACCATAATCGTGATGATTTTTTCCTTCCAGTTTCCAATATTCCGGGCGGCCATGATTCCTGGGATGGCACATGCTACACCTGATACGAGTGGCACAATACTTTTACCATGAAGGCCGAAGGGACGCATCCAGCGATCCATCAGGAATACGACTCTGGACATGTATCCAGTGTCTTCTAGGATAGCAAGAAATCCAAAAAGCATAGCAATCTGAGGAATAAAAATCACTATTCCTCCGATGCCAGGAATAAGGCCTTCGGTAATCAGACTAGAAAGAGGGCCTTCCGGCAAAAGGGTTGAAACTGAACCCGCAAGCTCAGCAAAGAAACCATCTATCAGATCCATTGGGACTGCAGCCCAAGCAAAAATCGCCTGAAAAATGATGAGGAGAATTCCCCCGAAAATAAGATACCCGAAAACCGGGTGAAGGAAGACTTTGTCAACTCCAGACTCTTTTTTTACATCCTGGGTTTTTACAACAGCTTTTTCAACGATCTTGGTAATGATTCTGTATCGAATCTTGGTCTCTTCAAGCTGGGCTTTTTCTAAGTTAAAATTTCCTTCAGCTAGTTTTGCCTTTATCCAATTCCTGTTTTCTACAGTAATAGTTTTATCTTTTTCACCAAACCGTAGCATTTGATATGCCTGGTAGGAATTAGAAAAGTTGAACTTATCTTTCACTTCAGCGAGTAAAGTGCCCGGAACGACCTCTTCTATATTGATAAAAGATGATTTTTTGCTGAAATTTTGCTGATGAATTAACTCTCGAATTTGATCTAATCCCTTTTCTCCTCTGGCATCCGTACTCAAAATAGGCACTTCAAGTGCTTTGAATATTTCGAAGCTTTTGATCGTGATGTTCTTTCTAGTGGCAATATCTGCCATGTTGAGAACCAAGGCCAGATTAAGACCTAAGTCTATCAGTTGAGTAGCTAAGAAAAGACCACGGGAAAGTTGGCAAGAATCAATGACCATTAAGACAAAATCCGGTCTTTCCTCTATGCTCAGTTGGTTCAATACACGATGCGCGATGATTTCGTCTTCGGAATTTGGATAGAGACTATAGGTGCCCGGAAGGTCTATAATCTCATAACTGCTTCCCTGGTATTGCATCCACCCAATCTTTTTATCGACGGTTACTCCAGGATAATTGCCGATTTTTTGGTTCAGTCCTGTGAGTTGGTTGAAGATGGTCGATTTCCCAACGTTCGGATTTCCGATGATGGCTACTTTTGGTGATTTAACTTGAGAAGGAATTGTGGACTGCTTCATGAAATTCAGAGCAATTTTACTTCTATGAGCGAAGCTTCGGTTTTTCTTAAGGCAAGTATGGTTTCGTCAAGTTTGAATGCCATAGGACCGCCTAATGGTGCAGAATGATGGAGTGTTATCGTTTTCCCTGGCAAAAACCCAAGTTCCATCAAGTTGATTTTCAATGGAGAATCTAGGATTTCTTGGATAATTGCTGCCCGGGTGATAGGTATAGAATCAGCTGTTATCATCATTTGATTGTTTCGATCTTTTGACCGCGTGCAAAAATAGAATTATTTGGAATGAATCTAAAGAAAAATAAAGAAGATTTTTATCATGTTTTTAATTCAAGGAATTAGTTGATGGAAAGTTGGCCATGGTTCAGCCTGAATTCTTTGCCTTCCTGTCTGAATATATTGACGGTAAAATCGAGCAAAAACTCTTTTTTCTGAAATTCTTTGATTTGTTTACTCAGGCCTAATGACATCAGGTTGAAATCGAAAAAGACCCAGATTTACGCACGTGTTTTTAATCAGATTGATTACTTGTCTCACCATTTTGAGAAGTACTGATTCATGAATGGGTTTTTCGAGTAAATTTATTTATTTGTACGTGATATAAATCACTCGGACAAAAACCGTAGATTCTTAAATTCGCCATCTTTTTAATACAATATGACTACGGAAGAACTAAAAGAAGCATTCCCAAATTTTACTGACCCTGCCTTGCTAGCGCAAATTTTGGAGAAGGGCCAACTCATGAATTTGGAGGCTGGTAAAGTGCTAATGGAGCCAGGACAGTTTATAAAAATGGTACCAATAGTCCTAGATGGCTCTATCAAAATATCCCGGATGGACGATGAAGGAAGAGAGTTATTCCTGTATTTTTTGGATGCAGGAGAGACATGTGCTTTGTCATTGACCTGTTGCTCCTCATCAAAAGCCAGTGAGATTAAAGCAGTGGTGGAGGAAGATGCCAAGATTATCGCCATACCTATTTCAGCTATTGACCAATTTTCTAATGAGTTTAAGCAATGGAAGGATTTTGTGGCCAACACCTATCAGGACCGTTTTCAGGAAATACTGGTGGCGCTGGATGCTGTGGCCTTCAAGCGAATGGACGAACGATTGATGAGGTACATTGTGACTAAAATGAAGCAGCTAAAGTCTAATGAACTGCGTACCACACATCAGGAAATCGCAAACGAACTAACTACTTCCAGAGAAGTGGTGTCCCGACTTTTGAAGCAATTGGAAAGAAAGAAATGGATCGAACTGGGAAGAAATGTGATCTATATCCGGGATGATTTTGAGGAGTTGATCAGTAAATAATCATGGCATTACCAGCAGAGGGACTTTAGAGTGAAAAACCATTTGAATGGTTTGACTGCGGCTGAGCACTTGTTCCCAGAGGTTTTTGTGTTCATGACACATTACAAGAATTACTTTTTCATTTTCTTCTAAAAATTGGTCTAATCCTTCCACAGGAGTTTTAGCATAAAAAGTGTGGATTTTCACAGGTAATCCCGGATGATGTGTTGCTATGAAATCCTCTAATTTTTTGATTCCAGGTTCTTCCTCAAAGTCCGCAGCTGTTTGTACGTGGACGAATTCTATACCGCGTTCCCACCTTATACTCATATCTATGACCCAGTCGATGAACTTTTCTTCATGATTCGCAAATTCTAAGGCTAAGGCTACTTTTCTGATTTCAAAAGCATTTGATTCTGCCGGCACGACCAAAACAGGCACAGACGATTCTCTGATTAGATTGATGGTAGTGCTACCAATCAGGGCAATCTTAATACCACTTGCACCTTGTGTCCCCATTACGATCATGGTAGCATTCATGTCTCTTGCAATCCTTGCTACAGCTATGGAAGCTGTCCCCTCTTTGATAAGTGTAGTGAACTTTAGTTTGGAGGGCTGATATTTCTCCAACGTCTCTTGCATCAGGGATTCAGCATCTCGATGCATACTTTCCATGGCGATAGTAGCCTGCGAGGCAAAATCATAAACGGCTTCTATCACATGAACTAGGATTATTTCACCATCTTTTTTTCCGGCCAGGGCTATTCCAAACTCTAATGCATTCGTGGAATTGTCAGAAAAATCTATTGGGATAATTATTTTCATGGTCATGAATTTACTTATATTAATTTAGATAATTGTGGAGGAATACGGGAGGGATTTTATAGCTATGCGCTGAATTAATTTACAACTATAAGCTTCTTGATTTTCTTAAAATATTTCCTGAGCATTATTGCTATTTAAAACCAGTGTAACATTTGTCACTTCTTGCCTGGAGGATCACTGGTACTTTTGTCATATTAAATCTGAGAAATTTATAATGGAAATAATTGCATTAGTAGGGTATGTAGCGGCAGTAATCATAGGCATAAGTTTGGGACTTATCGGAGGTGGAGGATCTATTTTGACTGTGCCTGTACTCGTTTATATTTTGGGTATTGATCCTGTATTGGGTACGGCCTATTCACTTTTTGTGGTAGGAAGCACCTCGCTCGCTGGTTCAATCACCTATATGAGGAAGCAGCTGGTGGATTACAAGACAGCTTTAGTATTTGCTATACCATCCTTCATCGCAGTGTTTTTGACCAGGAAGTTTTTTGTCCTAGCTCTTCCTGATCCTTTATTTGAATTAGGAGGGGCGGAGATTACCAAGAGCATTGGTATCATGGTGTTCTTTGCCTTGATTATGCTGGCGGCATCTTATTCCATGATCAAAGGAAATGGTCAGGCTAGTGCCGACGAGGAAAGTGAAGTTAAATTTAATATTCCACTCATTGCAGCTGAGGGACTTGTGGTGGGATTGATTACAGGTTTGGTGGGCGCTGGTGGAGGATTTTTGATCATCCCCGCTCTTGTTCTTCTGGCTAAGCTTCCGATGAAAATGGCCGTGGGGACCTCTCTTTTGATTATTTCAGCCAAATCACTCATTGGGTTTTTAGGGGATGTGTCAACTCAAACAATTGATTGGAAATTGCTGTTGATTTTTACCGGATTATCGATAATAGGCATATTCATCGGAAGTGCCCTCTCTAAAAAAATAAACGAAAAGGCACTGAGAAAGGGATTTGGGTGGTTTGTGCTAATTATGGGTATTTACATTATTGCTACAGAACTAATGTCAATGTAAAAATTAATCCATCGTATTATTTTGAAAATTGCTCAACCTCGATACACCATAATATACCAAGTGAGCCATATCATCAAGGGAATATAATAGCCTACGAAAACAACGAGACCACATTCTGCAAAAGGTCTTCGACTGATCATATGAAATCCATATAGCCATACGATACCGTAGATTATCTCAAAGATATTGACAGTGGCGAAGGCGTAGTGATATTGGGGGGCTACATTTCCAGGATCTAGAAGTGAGAGCAATGAAAGCGCTCT
Organism: Algoriphagus persicinus; assembly: GCF_035156415.1. Lineage (NCBI taxonomy): Bacteria > Pseudomonadati > Bacteroidota > Cytophagia > Cytophagales > Cyclobacteriaceae > Algoriphagus > Algoriphagus persicinus. Next base: position 58,669 of record NZ_JAYEEY010000010.1, on the reverse strand, counting down.
AAATTCATCTATTTCAATATATGTCACTCCAGTAGATGGAGAAATGTAAACTAAAAGCCTAACCAGTTCTGGGAATATAAATACTACTTCTGCTATCAGTGCAAACTGCCATAATTCCTTATAGGGCACTTTGTAGCCCATCAGAAAGGCACCAAGCCAAAAAAGAAATGATATAACTGTGAATTTCCAAAGTAAGGCAAAAGGTGTCCAGAGATAGTTTAATGCATTGAAAATATGGAAAATCATGAAATCCCCTCTGGCTTCCAAATTGGTGTAATCAGGAATGGCTTCAAGAATCAAGGTATTGGTGAGATACCTGATCAGTAAAAACAAAAATACCAGTACCAAAAAATAAACCCGCTTATCGAAATCTATTAGTTCTTTCAGACGTTGTCCTTCAGGAGTTAAAGTTTTAGCCATTTTTAAGATGAATCTTGTCCAAATCTAAAATTTTGTTTGGGAATACCTCTAATTTTGAAATCTAAATAGTAAGAAATATATGCTAGCACGAATCGTAATGATTCTAGGTATTTGGTTGACTGGAGTTAGTCTCGCCCAAGCCCAGAGTGTAGAAGAAGATTCTATGCTTTTTGCCCCTTCAAAGTATCTGTTACTGGATAAAAGCCTGCAATTTAGGATCACCAAGGCGATCAACAGTCTGTATAATTTTGATTTCCCTACTGCTGAGCGAGATTTTGCAGTGCTTGCCATCCAATATCCAGATCATCCCTTGCCAGAGTTTTTGGTTGCCTTAGGATATTGGTGGAGAATCGAAGTAGATGTTAGCAATGAAAAGTATGATGTTACTTTTGTGAAATATTTAGATCGGGCAATCGATAAAGCCACAGTCATGTTTGAAGCCGATGAGACCAATAAGGAAGCAGCGTTCTTTTTGGCTGCGGGATATGGATTTCAAGCGCGCTTGTATTCTGAAAGAAAAAGCTGGACTAAAGCTGCCTGGGCAGGTAGAAATGCGCTGAAATACATGGATTTGAGTAGGGGAGAAGAGGAGTTTAACCCAGAGTTGCTTTTAGGAGATGCTTTATTTAATTACTTCTCCCAGTGGATACCAGAGAATTACCCACTTTTGAGACCCATCATGGCTCTTTTTCCAAAGGGGAGCAAGGCACTGGGCTTACAGCAACTCGAGCAAGTAGCTAACAATGCGTTCTATACCCGGGTGGAAGCGCAGTATTTTTTATTTAGACTTTATGCCTCTGAAGAGAAGGAGCCGTTCAAAGCATTACAGATTTCAGAGTATTTGCATTCTAAATTCCCCAATAACCCTTATTTCCATCGATCTTATGCCAGACATCTATATGCAGTGGGTCGATGGCCAGAAGCTGTAGAGCAATCAGAGGAGATTCTGGCACGCATTGAGGCAAAGCAGTCAGGCTATGAATCTAATAGTGGGAGGTATGCAGCATTTTTCATTGCCCAATTCAATGATCGTCTAGGGAATCGAGAGGAAGCCAAGAAGTTTTACCTCAAGACGCTATCCTATGGAGAGGAATCTGAATCACAAGAAAGTGGGTATTACCTACATTCTTTGTTGCAACTTGGAAAAATGGCAACTGCGGAAAAAAACAAAGCTTTGGCAAAGAAATACTTCAAGGAAGTGAAGAAATACGCAAAGCGAAAACATCCCGCTCATCAAGAAGCGAGAGAATTTGTCAAAAAGAATAAACTTTAATTGAAAATGTGACATTTTTAACCGTTATAACAGGAGATAATTTGAATTTTTTAAAGGAGGCAAGTGATTTTGAAAGGATTGCATCTATAAACATTAAGAAATATTAAGAAAATTTCGTATTTCCTCTTTAAAATTCTGATGAATGGTTTAAAACAATCCTCAATTATATTAACTTTGCACCATACAAAATTTTGTAAATGCACGAGATCATGGATCATAGCTTAAGAATAAAATTCGATAAAATTCGATAAAATTGATAGGAAGATTCTGGAAATCCTCCAAGCCAATGCCAAAATCACCAATGCCCAATTGTCAAAAGATATCGGACTTTCTCCAGCGCCTACATTAGAGCGAGTGAAGAAATTGGAGCAATCTGGAATCATAAAGAGTTATCACGCTAAGCTGGATCCGGAGAAGATTGGCCTTGGGGTTAGCACTTTTGTTTTGGTGAGCTTGATTGGACACAACAAAGGAAATATTGATGCCTTTATGAGGGAAATTAATATAATTCCTGAAGTAATTGAATGTCATCATATTACTGGTACCGGAGATTTTATCTTGAAAATTATAGCTAAGGATATTACCTCATATCAGAATTTGATGCTCGAAAAAGTATCCGAAATCAAGGAAGTTGATTCCATGCAATCCATGGTTATTTTATCTACTTTCAAGGATTCTAAAGTAATGCCGATCCCTGCTTAATCAGCCTTAATTAAATTCTATTGGGTGGCGTAAGTCACCCTTTTTTTTTGAACAAATGGAACAAAATCCCTGGAAAACCAAGAAGATTAATCCGATTTACGAAAATCCTTGGATTAAAGTAGAGCACCATGAGATCATTAACCCTGCTGGCAACGATGGTATTTATGGCAAAGTGCATTTTAAAAATAGAGCATTGGGAATAATTCCTATTGACAAGGACGGCAATACCTGGCTTATTGGTCAGTTCCGCTATACGTTGGATGAATATACATGGGAAATCCCAATGGGAGGTGGATACATTGAGAAGGGTATGCTTGAAAGTGCGAAGCGTGAATTAAAAGAAGAAACTGGTTTGATTGCAGAGAAATGGACTGAAATAATGAAAATCCATACCTCAAACTCAGTGACCGACGAGGTTGGGTTTGTGTATTTAGCCGAAGAATTACGTCAGGGAGAAACTGAATTTGAGGAAACTGAAGTACTTAAAATAAAGAAATTGCCTTTTGCTGAAGTCCTGGAAATGGTAATGAATGGTGAGATCACTGATGGAATCAGTGTAGCGGGAATTCTCAAGACTGCCAGGATCTTAAATTTATGACATGACGATTAAGAATCATTTTAATATAACCTTCAATCTGGCCTTCCCCGTAGTCTTGAGCCAATTAGGTCAAGTGTCTGTAGGGGTAGCGGATAGCATGATGGTAGGTAGGTTGGGTGCAGTACCCTTAGCAGCAGCCTCTTTAGGAAATAGCATATTTTTTGTGTTACTGATGTTTGGAATGGGGATTTCAATGGGAATCACTCCTTTGGTTTCTGTTGCAGATGGCAAAGGGAAATTCAAGAGAATAGGTCATCTTTTTCAGCATGGACTATGGATCAATATAGCTACTGCATTGCTGCTGACAGTGGTGATTATTAGTTTGTCACAAGGACTATATTTCTTAAATCAGCCGGAAGAGGTGGTAACACTTACGATTCCTTACCTTTTTATAATCACTGCATCTCTTTTTCCTTTTATGATTTTCCAATCATTTAAGCAATTGGCTGAGGGTATATCGCAAACAAAGCAGGCGATGTATGTCACCATATTTTGTAATCTAGTCAATGTGTTTCTTAACTGGGTACTGATCTACGGGCATCTTGGTGCACCAGAAATGGGACTGAATGGAGCCGGACTGGCTACGTTAATTTCCAGAATAATGATGCCTTTCATGATGGGCTGGTACGTAATGCACTCTCAAAGGTATAGCATATACAAGCTACAGTTGGGACTAGGTAAGCTGAGATTTTTACTGTTGAATAGGATCTTGAAAATCGGTGTACCTACTGGTTTTCAATATATTTTTGAGGTAAGTGCCTTCAGCGCTGCCGCTATTATGATGGGCTGGATAGGTGTCAATGCACTCGCAGCTCACCAGATTGCAATTAATCTGGCATCGATTAGTTATATGATGGTGTCGGGGTTGAGCACTGCTGGCATGATACGCGTAAGTAATCAGATCGGTAAGAATAATTTTAAGGCCATGCGGGAAGCTGGCATGGTGGTTTTTGGGATGGCTCTGGTTTTTATGGCGATTACAGGATTGCTATTCATTGTGATGAGAGCCTATCTACCTACACTCTATATAGAAAATGAGGAGGTAGTAGCATTAGCAGCTTCCTTGCTGATTATTGCAGGAATGTTTCAACTTTCAGATGGTATTCAGGTGGCAGGATTAGGTGTGCTTCGAGGTCTGGAGGATGTTAAATTCCCGACAGTGATCACGCTGGTGGCGTATTGGGTAATAGGGCTACCGCTGGGCTATTTTCTGGCATTTGAGCTTGAAATGGCTGAAAAAGGCATCTGGTATGGATTATTGATTGGATTGAGCATTACCGCTGTGGTCTTATTTTATAGATTTAATAAGCTGAGCAAAAGAATGATTGCTGCAAATTCCCCTACCGTCACTGCCTAAGTATTCTGAACCCTAATACTTCTTCCAATTTCTGTTTTGTATCCAGTCAAAATGAATCCTAATATGATCAAAAAGCTATCAGAAGGAGTTTTACTCAATTCCACGAGTTAATAAGCATCTTGGATATTGATTATGTCATTTCTAAAATCCGTTTTTCTCTTTTGATGAAAAGTAAAAAAATGAATGCCATTCCTGCCATGCCGGCACTGCTAAGGAATACCAGCCTAAAGTTCTCGGGGTTATTTGCAAAAAGAAATCCTGAAACCAAAGCACCTATGCCTATCCCAGCTTCCAGGGCTATGTACATCGTAGCTAAAGCACGTCCTCGAAACTGATCCAATGATAAATCTACCACCCAAGCAGCAGTGGTAGGACTATACATCCCGACTGCACAGCCGAAGAGAACACCAGATCCCAATAAAGCAAATTTACTTTCTGCAAAAGCGATTAAGATCATGGCAAAAACAAGGGTTACACTTGCTGCCCGCATTACGGGTATTCTTCCATAGCGGTCGGAAGTTTTACCTGCTAAAAGTCTAATCCCTAAGGAAGAGAGCGTAAAGACTCCAAAGAAAAGTCCTTTATTCTCGATTCCCAGATGGGTGGAGAAATCTGGAATAATTGTCAACACCACACCAAAAGAAAAAACACAGAGAAAAAGTATTCCAGAGGGTATCAGGACTCTTCTTTCTATAATTTCATCTTTTGTCAATTGAAACATTTTCCAAGAAATCCGCTCTCTGTTTGGTAGCGTTTCTTTGAGTTTAAGTAGAATCAGAATAGAAAATATTGCTGTAAAGGCTGATACATAGAAAACAGTAGCTATAGAGAAGAATGTGGCTAGCCATCCGCCTATTGCTGGTCCGGCTGCCATTCCCATAGATCCAAATAGCGAAAATAAGCCCATCGCTTCGCCGCGCTTTTGATAAGGGACAATATCTGCAACATAAGCTGAAGCACCAGTAGGAGTAAAGCCGGTAGAAAAGCCATGAGCAAACCGTAGAAATAAGAATCCGCCTACAAAGCTCATTAGGGGGTAAAGCATTCCAACTACAAAACAAACACTTGCCCCAATCATCATCACAGGAATTCTTCCGATTTTGTCAGCAAGCTTGCCACTGAAAGGTCTTGAGAGTCCAGCTGATAGTGTAAATAAAGCGATGATAAATCCTTTGTAATCTTCTCCGCCTAGCGATGTCAGGTACGCTGGTAGCTCTGGGATAATCATATTGAAAGAAGAGAAAAACAGAAATGAGCTCAAACAGAGAAGGGAGAAATCTACTGTGAAAAAAGTGGAGTTTGTTTTCATCTTTACACTGACATGGAAAAAGGCCAGGATATTAACCCTGGCCTCATGTATTAGTCTTTGCTTATCTGCTCTTCACTTTGCGCCAGCAGGAAAGCTTTCATAAACTCATTTAATCCTCCATCCAGCACATGCTGGGTGTCTGAAGTTTCATGTCCAGTCCTGTTGTCTTTTACCAGCTTGTAGGGATGGAGCACATAGTTTCGGATCTGTGAACCAAAATCTACACGCATCTTGGAGGATTCTATCTTTGCGATTTCTGCATTTCTCTTTTCCAATTCCATCTGAAACAAGCGTGATTTAAGCATCTGCATGGCCTTTTCCCGGTTGGCAAGTTGAGAACGCTCAATCTGACAAACCACCACGATTCCGGTTGGCTTGTGTGTCAATTGAACTTTGGTCTCTACCTTATTCACGTTCTGTCCGCCTGCACCACCCGATCTAGATGTATGCAATTCCACATCTGCAGGATTGATTTCGATTTCAATCGAATCATCTACTTCCGGGTATGCGTACACAGAGGCAAAAGATGTGTGTCTTCTTCCTCCTGAATCAAATGGAGAGATTCGAACTAAGCGGTGAACACCCGTTTCGGATTTTAAAAATCCATAAGCGAGCGGGCCTTCAAATTCCAAAGTACAGGATTTGATACCGGCTACTTCCCCGGGCTGCAGATCCACTTCCGTTACTTTGTAACCGTTTTTCTCTCCCCACATGATATACATTCTCATGAGAATTGAGGCCCAGTCATTGCTTTCTGTTCCTCCGGCACCTGGGTTGATTTCTAATACTGCATTAAGCTGGTCCTCTTCCGAAGAGAGCATTTTCTTAAGTTCTAGCTCTTGTACTTCAGCCTCAGCTTTAGTGAACTCAGCTTTGATTTCTTCTTCAGAAACCTCGCCTGCGCTATAGAACTCATATAATACCTCGAGATCCTCGATGAGCTTATTGAGTGATTCAAATGAACTCGTCCAAGCTTTTCGGGCTTGAATCTGCTTCATGCTTTTTTCTGCCTCTTCTGGGTTATTCCAAAAGTCAGGCTGGGCCGATACGGCCTCTAGGTCTTCTATTTCTGCAATCTTACGATCGTAGTCAAAGATACCTCCTCAAAGCCGATGTGCGGGCTTTCAAGTCTTTCAGTTGTTCTGAAGTCATCTGTCTAGGTTAAAATTTAGGCTGCAAAAGTCCGAAATAATATCTGTTTATACCAGTAATCTTCCATTAATCCATCCGCATTTGAATCAGCTGGATTTTATTTCGCCCTGTATTTTTAAATGTTTTGTACCGCCAAGGAAGCATAGCTAGGCCAGTTCCCAATAATACACCGGATGTAAGTCCAACTCCACTACTGATTGAGAATGCGTTGTCGTGGTAAATGCTATTGATGGATTCAGCTCCAAGTAATATGATTCCGGCACTCAGGGTTAAGACGTTGAGTGCTCTCAAGGTCCCATTTCTACGGTCTTTATCTCGGATATCTATTTCGGTAATAGTCTCAGGAGAAAGGATGTTTTCGCTGAGGTAAATGAAATTTTGATCAATGCTATGAATCACATCGGTGACGAAAAAATCAATTTTTGTGCTTTTGTAGGTAATAGTCTGGCCTGGGTAATACCGGATTTGGGATTTTTGCTTTATGCCTCTTTTAAGAAGAATGAAATCTGTTCCTTGGGCTAATGAGGATAGAGATGCAGTAAAAAGCAGAAAAATAACTACTAGGTTTTTCATTTCTCTAATTAAAAACAAATTGAGGAAAAATCATGTGTGATTTTATAGAATTATAGTCCGAAGCAAAAGTTTTTCAGGTGGTTTTCAGTAGGAACGTTTTAATCTCAAACCCTTTTGTTTCTGTAGAGACTTTATTTACGATAAAATTGTCTTAATTGAAAAAAACCTTCTACATTTGGAATATTAATACTTAGAGATGTTTTCAAAAGCCTGTGAATACGGAATCAAAGCCATCATCTATATCGCCTCTCAGTCTATACTCGAAAGACGGGTAAAAATAGGTGAGGTGGTGGCACATATAGATTCGCCTGTGGCTTTCACTGCCAAAATCGTAGGAGCATTAGTTAAGGAAAATATAGTTCAATCTGTCACAGGCCCGTATGGAGGATTTTACATAGATCGGTATCGCATGGATCAGATCAAGATGAGTGACATCGTCATAGCGATAGATGGTGATTCTGTATTTAACGGCTGTGGTCTAGGGCTGAAAGAATGTGATGCAGAACAGCCCTGCCCGATGCATTCCAAATTTGTAAAAGTCAGAGCTGATCTAAAGGATATGCTGAATTCCACTTCCATTTTGGAACTAGCGGAAGGTCTAAAATCTGGAAAATCTATTTTAATGAGATGAAAAAAAATTTAATTCTATTTACGATAAAAAGGTCTGAAAAAAGAGTTTCCTTATCTATTTTTCTTGTTTGTCTGGCTCATGTGCCACTTTTGGCACAGCCAACACCCAACCCAAGTATAGAAAATTGGCTTGCCAGCCCGGGAATAATAGGTTCTCTAATATTGATTGCACTAGTGTTGATGATTGCAATTTTGATCATAGTAAAGCGAGCATCTTCAATCATGGATTTTTTTCAGCAGAAAAATGAAAGAATTTCTGCTAGAAAGCTGAGAGAAGAGCTTTATACGCTTGAGGATGAAGGGATAGATGAAGTTCTTGAAGAACGAAAAGCGGCTAATGTATATAAGCTGACAGGAAATGAGCTATACAAAGGCGGAGGTGCAGTTGACCGTAAAGGAATAGTTTCGACTTACACCCATGATCCGGAAAATCCGCTGGTAGATGAGAAGAAGCGTTCTCGAACTATTTTACAAATCCCTGTTGCGTTAAAAAAATTGGTAGTATGGTACTTGGGCGCAGCTATTTTTTGGTTGGTTTTCGGGACTACTGTTGGTCAATATTTGGGGATGAAATTTATGTGGCCTGATCTAGACCATGTGTCTTTTCTTTCATTTGGTAGATTAAGACCTGTTCATACCAACACTGTGTTTTGGGGATGGGCATCTTTGGCAATGATAGGCTTAGGGTATTTTGTAATAGCAAAAACCTCCAATACCAAAATTTATAATTATACAATTGCCTGGATCACTTGGACACTGATCAACCTGACTTTATTGATAGGCAATATTTGTTTGGTTTTGGGGATCAACAATGGAGGAGGAGAGTACCGGGAATACATCTGGCCAGTAATGGCCCTATTTGCCATTGGGTTGATTCTGACATTCTATAATTTCTTTAAGACTATTCAACTTAGAAAAATTGAAGAAATCTACATTTCCAACTGGTATATTCTAGGTGCCCTTATCTGGACTATCGTCTTAGCGGTAATTGGATACTTACCATGGTATCAAAATGGATTGGGAGAGACCGTAGTGCAAGGCTATTACATGCATCAAGGTGTTGGAATGTGGTTTATGACTTTTACACTCGGCTTAGTCTATTATTATCTGCCGTCCTCACTGAATAAACCAATCTATTCTTATTCTCTTGGTGTTTTAGCATTTTGGACTCAGATGCTGTTTTATACCATGATCGGTACTCACCACTTTGTGTTTAGCCCACTTCCATGGTGGTTGCAGACGGTGGCGATAGTTTTCAGTGCTGGAATGTTCATTCCTGTGGTGGCAGGTACTACGAATTTTCTGATGACCATGCGGGGAAGCTGGAATGAGATCTCTAAGAGTTATGTGTTGCCTTTCTTCTTGGTCGGCGTGGTATTCTATTTTGTAGGATCTACTCAAGGAAGTTTGCAAGCATTCCGTTTTACTAATTTCGTATGGCACTTCACAGACTTTAATGTGGCTCACTCACACATGACGATGTATGGCATTATTACATTTTTGCTGTGGGCTTGTATCTATGCTTTACTACCGAAAATCACCGGATATGAACCCAAACAGCTTCTAGTGGGAGTTCATTTTTGGCTAGCCTTCGTGGGATTGTTTGCTTACATGATTTCATTGATGGCTGGAGGCACCCTTCGTGGTCTGAGCTGGATAGCTGGAGAAAGTTTTATAGAATCAGTGGTATTGATGCAGCCTTTTTGGGTATGGCGTGCGATAGGGGGTACGCTAATGTTCATTTCCCATTTGGTCTTTGCTTATAATTTCTATGAAATGGTAAAGCAAAGAAAGGGATCACCTAAACCTGTGGTAATTCCTGTTAAATCCACACTTGATAACGTATAAGTCATGTTTAATTTCCATAAAAATTTAAATAGTCTAGTACTGACAGCCTTTCTAGTTTTTCTAGGCCTGAGTATGTTGGTGGCAGTGATGCCAGCTTTTCAGCTACAGAAAACTGAACCACTTCCATCTATGCCTAAGCCTACCGCAGACGAATTGGAAGGTTTAAAGATTTATGTTGGAGAAAATTGCTTGGCATGCCATACCCAGCAAGTAAGAAATATTGAAATGGATCAAATCTGGGGAGATAGACCATCTATTCCTTCAGATTACTACTACAGTAAGCAGCGAATGAATGTTTGGCAACAGTCACCTTCTGTATTGGGAAGCGAACGAACTGGCCCGGACTTGACCAATGTTGGGCAAAGACAACCTGGAAAAGATTGGCACCTAATGCACCTATACAATCCACGGATAGTCGTGAACGAATCTATCATGCCTGCTTATCCATGGATGTTTGAGGAGAAGGCTCCAGATCAAGTAAAAGAAACCGATTTACTCGTATCAGTACCTGCGGAATATTTGAGCCATCCTGACAATAAAATCGTGGCTACGAAAAAAGTAATGCAATTGGTAGCTTATCTCCAATCCTTAAAGCAGCCTAAAATACCTGGAATGGATGCCGCAGCTTTCATACCATCGTCTAAGAAAAAAGGTATAATTAGTTCTTCTTCAGATGGAGAAGCGGTGCTTCCAGATGGATTAATGCTTTATGCTCAGACTTGCGCTGCATGTCATCAAGCAAATGGGCAAGGACTACCTGGGGCATTCCCGCCTATTGCTGGATCGGAGATTGTCAACGACGACGATCCGGAAACTCTCATAAGAATCGTATTGCAAGGATATGATGCAAGACCAGAATTTGGGGCTATGCCTCCTTTCGCAGATCAACTTTCGGATGAAGATATTGCAGCAATTATTAGCCATGAACGAAGTAGCTGGGGGAATACTGCTAAAAATGTAACTTCTGATGAAGTGAAAAAAATCAGAGAAATCGTAAAACAATCAAGCAATTAGGATCATGAAAATAAATAGAATATATCTTTCAATCCTGTTTGTAGTGCTATCTACAGGAGCTTCTATAGCATGTGAAGTGTGTAAAAGTAAGCAGCCTAAAGGGTTTGCAGATATCACACATGGATCAGGTCCGGGGGGAAATCTTGACTATATGATAGTGTGGGGTGCTGCAATCATTGTGACTATAACATTAGTCTTAAGTTTAAAATTTCTGATCAAGCCTCAAGAAAACCGACCTGATCATATTAAAAATAGCATCCTAGATCATTTATAAATCATGGAAGACAAGAGAAGCATTAGAATTTTCCTAGACGAGGATCCAATACCATTTGCGGAGTTTTCACCGCCAGTGAAGTTTGTCTTCGATTCTACTAAAATACCTGACGGAAAACATGAATTAAAAATTGTGGCAGTTTCCTCAAATGGAAAGGAAGGTATTAAACACATACCTTTTGAGGTTCGGAATGGGCCTTCTATCTCAGTCATTGGATTAAACCCAAATGAAGTAGTCAATGAACAAATATCTATCACTGTCAATGCCTATGGTAGTGAAAGAAGTGATTTGTTCATAGTGACAGGCTCTGAAAACCCCAAAGGAATACCTGCTTGGATATGGGCTCTGGTATTATCCTTTGTCGGATTTGCACTCTTCTATCTTATCATGTATCTCAGACCGGATTTTTACAAATCATTTGTCTAGAACTTCATAAGATATGATCGTTGTCAGAAACCCCATATCACTTATATGTACTTTCCTTTGGATAGGATTTGTATGTGCGATCAGTTTCATGGAGGCCTGGATGAAGTTCAGAGCTCCAGGAATTACTTTGCCGCTAGGATTAGGAATAGGCAGACTTGTTTTTGATGCACTCAATAAGGTAGAGTGGGTGTTTGCGATAGCGATCTTGGTGAGCAGAATCTTTGTAAAAGAAAGATGGTTTAGCCCCAAAAGCTTTGCTTTTGCCATTCCCATACTGCTATTGATTATTCAGACTTTCTGGACTTTACCTGCGCTGGATGCCTTGGCAGAAATGATTATACATGTACATGATTTACCACCTTCTAATCTCCACATCTACTACGTAGCTATGGAAGTCATAAAAATAATAACACTTACACTATTTGGAATTTCTCACTTCAAAACTTTAAAATCATGATTCTTACAGAACAATCTATTATCGGTGAATTAGTGGCTCAGGATTATCGCTATGCTACTGTATTTCAGAAAAACAAAATTGATTTTTGCTGCCAAGGCGATAGAACAATTCAGCAAGCTTGTGACAAAAAAAATGTGAAAATCGATGCCTTATTGGATGAATTAAGCCAAACGGACAAGGTAAATGACATAGCTTCCACGGATTTTAATTCTTGGCCGCTTGATTTACTGGCTGATTATATTGAGAAAAAGCACCATCGATACGTAGAGTCCCGAATTACTGAGATCAAACCAATGCTTGCTAAAATCGTCAAGGTTCACGGAGAGCTACACCCAGAATTATTTGAAGTCGAGGAGCTATTCCTAGAGTCAGCCGGAGAACTCACTGCGCATATGAAAAAAGAGGAGTTCGTCTTGTTTCCTTTTGTCAAAAAGTTAGTATATGCTTCTGAAGGAAAAGGCGAACTGACTCCCGGCCACCTTGGCTCTGTAGCCAATCCAGTAGCCATGATGATGGATGATCATGCTGTAGAAGGGGAGCGATTTAGAAAAATTGCTGAATTGACAGGTGATTATACTCCACCGAAGGGTGCATGTACTACTTATATGGTTACCTTTTCCTTGCTGAAGGAATTTGAGCAGGATTTGCATTTGCATATCCACCTGGAGAATAATATTTTATTCCCTAAAGCGATTGAATTAGAAAAATCCCTGGTATATGCCTAATCAACCAATAAAGAGACATTTAGCACTTCAGCCTTTGAGCCGTGATCATCATCACGGCTTATTATTCTGCTGGAAGATCAGATCTGGAGTGAAGCGCGGCATTGAGGTAAGCAGAATGCAAGCTCATGCGATTTGGTTCTGGAATACACATTTAGTTTCGCATTTTGCAGAAGAAGAAGGAGTTGTATTTCCCATTTTGGGCGCGGAAAATGAACTGATCCGGCAGGCACTTGCCGAACATGCCGAATTGAAAAAGCTGTTTGCTCAAGAGGAAATGGACTATGAATTTCTGAATTATCTTCAGGTAGCTCTAGAAAAACACATTCGATTTGAAGAGCGTATTCTTTTCAACCAAATCCAAGAAGTGGCTGATCCTGATCAATTGGTAGCTGTAAAACAGCATATTGAAGCCGAGGAGGAGGAATTGGAATGGGAAGATGACTATTGGAACTGGAAGAAAGTGGACACGGAGTAAAACCTCCAGTTTACTGATTTTGATCTTTGTGGATATGAAATCGAGCATGACTAAAGCGTCACACACTGGGATGATTATAAGACTTGCGAGATTCCATCCCGTTTCCTTCGTCACGGGACAGGTTATGGCCTTTGAACAACACTTATAATCACATGAAATGGGGATGTGAATTCAGTTCTGGTGAAAAGTTCAACTTTTTAACCCGCATTATGCATTAGAAAATCCACTACGGCTTCAAACCACCTCAAAATCAGTCGCTATGCTTTACTTTTCGCTCTCACCGTAGCGGCGCTACGACTCGATCTCCAAAGTGACTGATTTTCTTATAGTTTAAACCCTCGCTACGAATCCTAATGCATAGGCCGGGTTAAAATTCCAATTGACTTTGCCCAAGTTTGGCAATATCGCTGAGAAGAGACTATCAATTCTATCTCCTTTTGGGGTTGCTCTAATTGGTTTTCATGAAGGCATGGTAATCGAATGAATGTTGCCGGGTGGACTGAAAAAACTTAAAATACTTAGTGTCCATGCACCCGCTAATACAGCATAAAAAAGGCTGCCCATTCGCAATGGACAGCCTTTTTCACCTAAATAAATGAAGGTTTTTTAAATTGAAATGATCCATTCATGCGGATCAGCTATTTCACCATACTTTATTCCATCCAATTCGGCGAGAACTCTATAGGAGAATGCCTCAGTGGATTTCTGAGGTAGCATGTAGTCTTTACCATTGACGTTGATTCGCTGTACTTGAGCGATAGTGGCAGCGGTTCCGGTACCAAAAGCTTCTTCCAGCGTCCCTTCATTCAGGGCTGTTTCCAGTTCTAATACAGTAAGGAATCTTTCTACCAGAGGTTCATTCCAGTCCTTAGCCAATTGAATGACAGAGTCTCTGGTGATACCTTTCAGGATTGTTCCTGTATCAGTAGGAGCTGTAATAAGCGTACCATTTATTTTGAACATGACATTCATAGTACCGCTTTCTTCTATTTTGCTGTGGGACTTTCCATCAGTCCATAGGAGCTGATCATAGCCTTCTTTTTGTGCTTTCAAGGCAGGGTATAGCGAAGCGGCATAATTACCAGCAGTTTTTGCCGCACCTGTTCCCCCTTCAGTTGCGCGGGTAAAAGTGGTTTCTACTTTTACACTTACCGGTTTGTTGTAATAGCTTCCTACCGGACAAGTGAATATGATAAATTTGTATGTCTCTGAAGGTTTTACGCCTATGTAATCGTCTGTAGCAAACATGTAAGGTCGCACATAAAGAGATGCTCCTTTAGCAGTAGGCACCCAGTCTCTGTCCAAGTCGAGTAATTGAGTCATACCTTCCATGAAAATCTCTTCTGGAAGATAGGGCATACACATCCTTTCTGCTGATTTATTCAACCTTCTCCAATTTGCATCTGCGCGAAAGACAATGACCTTTCCATTATCATTTTTATAGGCTTTCAATCCTTCAAAAATTGATTGGCCATAGTGAAGTGTCGCGTTGGCTGGATTTAGGCTAAGTGGTGCATATGGCTCAATTCTTAGATCAGTCCATTCACCATTTTTGAAATCTGCCACAAACATGTGGTCGCTGATTGTACGTCCAAAAACTAGGTTGGAAAAATCTGTGTCCGGTAATCTAGAGTTCTCCACTTTAGTTATCGGTAGGGCAAGTTGTGTCTTCATTGGTTTTGCCTTTAAGCTGGCTGAGCCAGGTAGCTAATTATTATTTTCTGGGATTCCAGGTTACTTCATCTACTTTAAGTTCATGAGCCATCATTCGGCCAAGTACAAAAAGAAAGTCTGAGAGGCGATTTAAATATTGAATGACTAATTCAGAAACAAGTTCTAAAGAAGCTAGTTCAACTGCTATCCGCTCAGCACGACGACAGACTGTACGTGCAAGATGGCAAAATGAAACGGATTGATGACCTCCTGGCAGTATAAAAGATGTGAGAGGAGGGAGCAATGCTTGCATTTGATCTATTTTCTGCTCTAGTATCTCTATATCCTCATGATGCAAATCCGGCTTTTTCACCCTGTCTTTACCGGGAGCCGAAGCTAGGTCTGCACCGAGTGTAAATAATCTATCCTGAATTTCCTTTAATAAATCAGTTCTACTTTCATTTACGGCTTGATCTCGAAGTAGGCCAATGTATGAGTTGAGTTCATCCACAGTGCCATAAGCATCTATTCGCAAGTTAGATTTGGGAACACGCCCCCCGCCTAATAATGAGGTAGTTCCTTGATCGCCTGTTTTCGTATAGATTTTCATCTTTTTGTCCTTGATTCTCTCGGGACAAAAATAAGAATCTATTTGAAATTATAAGGTGTGATTAGACATGCATTGCCATGCCTCGTGTAGGATTCGGATTTATCGTGTCTGATTCGACCAATCCATCACGCAATCTAACAACTCTATGGGCGTAATGAGCAATTTCGTCTTCGTGTGTCACCATGATGATTGTATTGCCTTTAGAATGCAATTCATGGAAAAGTTCCATGATACCGTAGGATGTTTTGGAATCCAAGTTACCGGTGGGCTCATCAGCTAGAATGATACTCGGTGTGTTTACCAAAGCCCTTGCAATAGCTACACGCTGACGCTGACCTCCCGAAAGCTCATTGGGGCGGTGCCTAGTTCTATCTCCAAGTCCCACATTATCAAGTGACTGAAAGGCAATTTCTTCCCGATCAGATTTGCTCATTCCAGCATATACCAGGGGAAGGGCTACGTTTTCTAAGCAGCTTGCTCTGGGCAGCAGATTGAATGTTTGAAATACGAATCCGATTTCCTTATTTCTAATTTCTGCCAATTCATTTTCGGTCATGTCCGAGACATCTTTGTTATTCAAGACATAGGTTCCTGAAGTAGGTGTATCCAAACAGCCGATGATATTCATCAACGTTGATTTTCCCGAACCGGAAGGCCCCATGAAAGCCACATATTCTCCTTTGTCAACAGAAATGGAGACTGATTTGAGCGCTTGAATTATTTCAGAGCCCATTCTGTATGTTTTGTTGATTTCGTGGGTTTCTATAATTTTCGTCATGGCTGGGGGTTTGTTAAAGTTACTATTTTGGGGGTGAAAAATAAATTTCTACTTACACAAAAAACGTTAATAGGAATCAATAGTTCTCGTTTTGGATTTGTACAAGGTCTTCTGGACTTATCCATTGTTTTAAAAGTTCTAAGGATTCATTCGCGTAGGTATCGAGTCCACTCTCTCTCGCAGCCTTTATTTTCTTGATCCATAGGATTGGGTCTTGATTGAATTCGGTAGCAGAATTCAAGATTTCATATTGATCCAATGGATCTGTTTTTGTCACTAATTCACTTATAATCAAAGGACTAAGATATGGATTGGCACTTGGATCCTGACTGGCATGGATCCAGGAAATAAATGAATTTACCGAGCTCTTATTCTTCAAATCCGGATTGTTCACAAAGGCTTTAAGTTCAGCTTGTAAACCTATTTTGGTAGATATAAACTTTTCTAATTCGATTAAATTTTGTTTTTCCAAGCCATGAGACTTGTAAGCAATCAAGCGAATTGCTATGTCCGTTTTTAATTCACTTTCAGGAAGTGCACGCCATTGAGACAGTAGATTTTGAGGGATGGATTGGTGAAATCTGCTGATGATTTTGAAGTATTCTGGAATGGCACTATCTGTATCAGACAGATAAGCAGGAAGTTGAATTTGATATTTTTCACGAATTTCTACTGCTTTTTCAGGCATTCCCGCAAGCCCGAAAATGCTCCAGTGATGGGTGGTGAATCCTTGAAACCCTTTTTCCTCTGCGGCGATAAATTCATTGGCAGCTTTTCGGAAATCCAGATTTTGAGCTAAAATACTTCCGGAAAGTTGCAAATAGTAGGCGGCATCAGTTGGGTTTCTAAATGCTAAACCATTTAGGTTTTTCACTGCCTCAGTTACTCTGCCGGCCGCCAGACTTCTAATCACTGCAGTTTCCTGAAGATCCATTAGATAGTCTGTCATTTCAGGTTTCTGCCCCAAGCTATCTAGCAATTCCAAGTCTGTACTCGGGTCATTTCTATTGATCTCCGACATTAAATTCCTCCATCCAGCATTAATATGCATGGGAGAGGTCTCTGCCTGCAATTTATCTTTTATGGATTGTACGAGTTCTTCAGATGGAATATTGGCTAAAGCATTTGATGCCGCCAGCTCATTGAGTTGTGAAATCAAATCTGACGAATGAGTTGGATTGACCTCTGGCTGACCAAGCTTGGTTTTTAAAGCACTGAGATTTGAATTCAAAATTGGATCAGCACTTTCAGACTTAGACATCAAATCTAACGCTTCAGTTGACTTGTTGACTTTGGTATAGAGCAAACTCAGATTATTGAGCAAGTGTGGTTCGCTTGGAAAAACAGAAAGTCCCTTTTCTAGGTAATAGATAGCTTCAAAAACTTTGTTTTCATCGTGAAGTCTCTCGCTCAGGAGCAAGATATTATCTACTTGAGGTGCTTCGGTAAAGCTCTCCTCCAAATTTTGTTTAGCAAGAGTTGGTTGCTTAAGATTTAGCAGTAATTGAGCTGTGGCAAACTTGGCTTTTGGGTTTTTGCGATAACGCATCCAGGCATTTTCGTATAAAATGCTCGCCTCAAGTTTCTTGTCTATCTGATAGTAATAATCCGCAAGAATATTACTGGTCATGGCATTGGCCTGAACGCCCACTATTCCACCGGTATAGGTAGTGATAACTAGAATTACGATTAATCCACCTATTCTAATATGGTAATATACAAGTGAATATGGTTTGTAAAGAATTTTTTCAACTGCTTTTCCAGAGTTCATGACAGACATGAAATTTGCCAATAAGTAGATAAAGAAAAATAAAGAAAAACCAAGTTGGGAATAAACAAGCAGATGTTTGAAAAGCTCTTCTGCAGGTTGATTGCCTGATAATTTTAATTTCCAGACGAGCCATAACGCAAGTCCAAACCCAATTAAATGAAGTGCTTTGATGATGCCAGGAGTAGATATTAACTGGTCGCTTTGGGTTACTTTTTCTCCAATGGAAATCCAACCAAACAAGCCAAGTGGCAAAAGGAGAAGTAAAGGTGAGAAGGCGGGAAAAGAGAAATTTAATTCTCCCTGTAAGTCCAGAAGAAGAAAGAAAAGCGTGCCTAAGTACAGTAATGCTATGATACTTATTTGGACAGTTATGTTCAGGTTTAGATAGCGATTGGCTCTAGCGAGCAAAATGTAGATCCCGGAAAGTATTCCGTGTCCATTCCAAAAGATCCATGCCAGTGCAAGACCAAAGCCAATTGTTAGGCTGTGCTCTGCGATGTAGATTGCGGGACTGGTTATTGGACTTAGTGTGAAAAGGATGACTAGTGAAGAGCATGTGCTGCTAAAAATTGCCAGCCATTTGATAGCCAAATGAACGTGCTGACCCCAGAGGTGAAAATAGATCAAAGGGACTAGTGTCCCTGCTAGAAGTAGGATCAGGGGATAATTGGCACTTTGGCCTCCAATATTGAGACCGTTGAAATTGCTAAAAGTGAGCAATACAATCCAAAGAATAGCGCCAACTAGGAAGTATGCCTTTTTGAATTCAGAAAGTAAAGTGAGCACTGATACTGCTGCGAGCCAGACAAGTCCGGCATAAAAATAAGATTCACTTAGATGAATCTCGGGAGCCAGCGCTTTAAACTCCTGGAAAACCAGGTAATTATCGACCTTGATCGGAAATGAAATGGGGCCGATCTGTACCCAGTCAAATGGGATTGCTATTGTATCCAGAAATGAGCCTGCCTGAATATTGATGTAGGGCTGTGGGTCAAAAATCAAGTAATACAGCGCAAAAAGCCCACCTGAACCAATAAATAGGAGGGTGATTATTTTAAATACTTGGGAGATTTTCAAGGTGTTTTTCAAAGATGCTATTCCATTACTTTGGGTACACGGAAGTAGTCAGAGTCTCTCTTGGGTGCATTTTTTAGCCCAGATTCATGCGCCAACTGATGCCCTACTTTATCCTCTCTCATATCATTCACTTCTGATGACATGGTGGTTAGTGGGGCTACATCTTCAGTGTCCACTTCGTTCAATTGCTCCACCCAGTCGAGGATTTGGCTCATGTCTTTCGACATTTTTTCAGCACTGCTTTCGTCAAATTCCAATCTTGCCAAATGGGCGATTTTCTTGATTGAATTGGTATCTATTTTCATTTGTTTATAATTTGTTTTTTATAGGTCATAACCTGTCCCGTGACCAAGGAAACGGGATTGAATCTCGCAGGTTATAATCATCCGGCTGTGTGGCGCTTGAGTCATGCTCGATTTTATGTGTTTGAATTATCTAGGTTGAGTTGAGACTGAATTACTTGGAAGCATTGTTCTTTCAAAGCTCTTTCAGAATCATACCTCTCAGGAATTAACGGCTCGTGGAGCATCATCTTAGCAGCTCTCCAGTGAATTAGTAGTTTCCCGTCGTCGGGTAAAATTAGGTGATTATAGGATAAAGTGACAGGAATAATTGGGATTTGTTTCTCCTTGGCCAGCCGAAAAGCTCCATTTTTAAAAGGAATCATTTCAGGAGGATTATTGGTGAAGATTCCTCCTTCGGGGAAAATGATCACACTACTACCAGCATGAAGTGCTTCATCAGTGCGTTTCATCGTCTCAGCACGACTTCTTAGTCTGTCTCGATCTACAGCGATATGAAGATTCTTGAAATAATAGCCGAAAAGTGGGGCTTTGCGAACGGAGGCTTTCCCTACAAATACTACATCACCTGGAATAAATCCCATCATGGCTATGTCTAGGTAACTGAAGTGATTTGCCAGATAAATGTAAGTTTGGTCTTTTTCTATCTTTTCACTTTTCTCAATCTTCACAGGAAGGAAAATGCACAGGAAATATCCTCGTGCCCAGTATCGATTGATCTTTCTGCCATATTTTTTCCAACAAGGAATCCAGATACAAAGCAGAATAAATGGGAAAATAATCAGGAAACTAAGTGCAAAGATTAGTATGGCGTAAATCGAATACAGTCTTGCAAGCAGGTTACTCATGGTTGATCATGTGATTAGCTGCATTAACAAAGTAACTCATCATAGTTTCGCGAACAGTTGGGTCTAGGTCAAGATGGTCAAGTGCGAGGAGCATTGCATTCATCCAATGATCACGCATGGCAGCATCAATTTTCCATTTGGCGTGCCTCATTCTCAGACGTGGATGACCTCGTCGCTCGGAGTAAGTCTCAGGTCCTCCAAATACTTGAAGTAAAAATAAGAAAAGACGTTCTTCTGCAGGATCCAGATCTTCGGGATAGAGCTTTTTCAAGACTTCATTTTTCAAGACTTCTTGATAGAAATACTTGGTAAGTATGCGGATTTGTTCTTCGCCGATCAGGTCGTATATCGTCTGAGAGGTATTCATGGCGCAAACTTACCAAATTCTATCAAGCCTCATGTTTTTTTACTTTCAGGGAAGTGCCTTCGGTGGAAATGACAATGATTTTTTCGCCTTGATCAATAAAATCCCCTCTGGAATATGCATCGTAAATATCTCCATCTATTTCAATTTTCCCACTTGGTCTCAATCTAGAGTGAACTACACCTGTCTTTCCTTTAAGTGTGTCTGCATAGGATGAGGAGGTATAGCCTTCACTTCGTTGCTGCGTCGAGGCAAGTGTGATGGTTTTGAAAGCTCCCCATTCATTGACTTTGGGAGTAAGCCAGAAGACTAGCCCCACCGAAGCGATGGCAGCTAAAATAACTGTGAGCAAGGCTGCAAATAGATCTGTGGCTGGAACAAAATCAAAGTTGAAATTTTGATTGGGAATCATCCCAAGTACTAATCCTGCCAAAATCCCGATGATTCCGAGTACGCCAAATATTCCGAAACCAGGTATTACAAACAATTCTACTGCTAATAAAACAACTCCAATAATGAAGACCAAAATCTCCCAATTCTCAGCTAGTCCATTCAAATAATAGGGAATAAAGTAAAGAATCACTGCTACTGCAGAGGCTAGAATAGGGAAGCCCACACCAGGAGTTTGCAACTCAAAGTATAAGCCTCCGATTATAATCAAGATCAAAAATCCACTTACCGCAGGATTTAAAAAGAAGGCGATTATCTGTTCTGCGATGCCAGTTTCGTATTCAATTATTTGAGCATCAGCAAGGTTTTGTGCAGCTAGAATTGCTTGAATCGAATCGTACTGACCTTCACAAAAGCCATTCTTTTCCGCTTCAGTCACAGAAAATGTGATCACTGAGCCTGCTTCCGATATTCCTTCAATCTCGATTTTCTCATCTACCATCGCTTCTGCGATTTTAGGATCACGTCCTTTTGCTTCGGCGGTACTTCTCATCATCGAGCGCATGTAGGATTGGTATTTGTCAGGTGCCGCAGCTCCATCTGCACCATTGACCACTGTAGCTGCACCTATACTTGCTCCGGGAGCCATATAAATACTGTCTGTAGCAATGGAAATCAGCGCTCCAGCCGATGCTGCATCTTTGTTAATGAATACATATATAGGAATCGTAGAATTGAGAATCATAGTCCTGATTTCATCTGCATCATTTACTGCTCCACCATACGTGTCCATGTCAATAACAATCAGATCCACATCATCTAGTTCGGCTTGCTCCAGCGCCAGCTTCACCCGACGAGTCATAGCAGGATCTATATCCGTATCGATTTTGAAGGTGAAAACTTTCTTGTCACTTCCAGTAGTGCTTTGGCTCAGAACAAGTTGGGAAGAAAGGACAAGGAAGATGAGTAATGAACTGAAATAGATTTTCATTTTGGATCTGCAGGTTCGAAGGATAAAAGATACGAAATACGCGTAAAAACTGACTATTTTCTTTAGATAGCTGTGATTTGTGGAAGTATTTTTAACGCTTAAATTCCGATTCTCTGACTATTCCTTGATCTTTGTCCATAATACATCATCTTGATCAGTCCATTTCTTTTCTAGCATAATTCTTGCGCCACGTGACTTTGGAAATTATTCTTGTATTTCTAATTCGTTTATTCCCAACTCAGCACATCCCTATGAATAATAGATCACAGTTTTTCTGGTCCTTTCTTCTTATTTTATTGCTTTCCTCTTCATTATCAATGGCTTCCGAGCTTTCTTCTATCGATTCGGTGGGAGTGGAGCGCATAGGAGAGCAGTCCTATATCCTACATGAGGTTGATCCAAAGGAGACACTATTTGGTATTTCCCGTCGATATAAGGCAGCCGTCGGTGATATTGTCAATGCAAACCCTGTCTTAAAAGAAGGATTGAAAATTGGCCAGACAATCAAAGTTCCATTTGTATCTATGGCTGAGCTTCCTGCTGGATCTGTATTGCATAATGTGGTACCGGGGGAAACACTTTTCTCCATTTCCAAAAAATATGGCGTCACTGTGGAAAGCGTAATGAAAGACAATGGCTTGAAAGGCAATGACCTGAGTGTTGGTCAGTCCTTGATTATAGAGCCTGCTGTGCCGGTCGCTGTGGCCAAAGATCCTTCACCAGCTGTTGTAGCCGTGGCTACAAGTACCGTATCTAGTAAATCAGAAACCAAGGCAAATGAAAAAGCAGCGAAGAATGCTGAAGAAGCTCCAAAAGTAAAGGAGAAAATAGAGTCATCTCCCAGACCTGAAGCGATCAGACCTGCCAATCCTGAGGCAGTTGAACCAATGAGCAAGCCAATGGTTCCTGGAGAATGGAGATCTCATACTGTTCAGAGTGGTGAGACACTATTTTCTATTGCTGGTCAATATTCTACTCGTGTAGAAGATATAATTACCTGGAATGCATTGACTTCAAACAATTTGCAGCAAGGCCAGGTGTTGAAAGTAGGTCGTGGTGCCATGCAAGAATCTACTGTCCCTGTAATAGGAACGCCCAGAGTCGTGTCCAGTGTGGATGAAATGATGGTGGAGCCCGCAGATTCCAATACTTCCGGTGGTTTTAAAAATATTAAGGAAACTGGTCAGGCTGAGCTTATCGAAGGCACTGGCGGTCATAAAAAATACCTGGTGCTTCACAGAACTGCTCCAGTGGGCACGATCATGCGGGTGAAAAATGAGGAAAATGACGTGACGATTTTTGCTAGAGTAGTAGGGACACTTCCTGAAACAGGAGACAATGCCAAATTGGTGATCAAGCTTTCTCAGGCAGCATTTGACCAGCTGAAAGCTGTGAATGGTAGGTTCCCCGTTGAAGTGATGTATTAGCCACAGCAAATCAAACCTATTGGAAGACCGTCAAAAATGGCGGTCTTCTTTCGTTTTGAACCTATAGTTTGCTCCTTAAGTTTTTAAAGGGAATTTTGGTTTCCACTGAGCCACTGCTACTTTTGCAATCGAGCTATGAATAAAGTCCAACTCATATTTCACCACATTTTCCGATTTATTTGGAATCTGATCTTTATTATTTCCTATCCGATACTGGCGAGTTTTGGCTTGCTATTTATCGGTGTGACGTATGTGTTTTCCTTGCTTTCCAGATTTCTGAATAGACTTCGTCCTGAAGGGAAGAAAGTAGTGCTGAAAGAATCTGAGTGGGAAGACTTGCCAAATTCGGGGGATTTGTTGGAGGCCAAATTGATCAAGCATATCGTGTTTGGACCCTCTGGATTTAAGTTTAGAAGGAAAGACGGAGTTCCTTCAGTTCTTTCAGATTATGTTTTTGGGAGAAAAGTCCGCGTACTCGAAGAGGGCTTTATTCTGGAAAAATGGAATAGCACAGAATCTAAGGATTTACCGGATTTTGATATTTGCTTGTATGATCCAGACCAGGATTCACTCCGCTCACTTACGAACATCAAGTGTTTTGATTGGCATGTTTCAGAAAAAATAGAGAATGAACTTTGCTTCAAATGGTTTGATGGTACTCAGGGAGGCGAAGTTAAAGTTGCTCTTTGATGCATAATCTCAAGGATTTTTTAGACGAGAAAGTCGAGCAATACAACCAGCCTAGTTTTATCGCACTTGATCCGATTTCCATTCCACATCGATTTTCCAAGAAAGAGGATATTGAAATCTCAGGATTTTTCGCCGCTATTTTGGCTTGGGGACAGCGCAAAACAATCATTAATAAATGTGTGGAATTATTCCAGATGATGGACAATGCTCCTCATGACTTTTTGCTGAATCACAAAGAAGATGATTTAAAACCGTTTTTGAACTTCAAGCATAGAACCTTCAATGACATCGATACCTTATATTTTATCCACTTTTTGAGTTGGTTTTTTAAAAAGCATGAGTCTCTGGAGGAAGCTTTTCTACTCGGGCAAACAGGCGAGAAAGATTCAATGGAATCTATTTTAATGAAGTTTCAGGAATTCTTCTTTTCCATTCCTGATTCTCCGCCACGTACTCGAAAGCACATCGCTACACCAAGCCGCAAATCAGCTTGCAAGCGTATCAATATGTACCTCAGGTGGATGGTAAGGGATGATGATAAGGGAGTTGATTTTGGACTATGGAAGAAAATATCACCGTCTCAGTTGATCTGCCCTTGTGACCTTCACGTGGATAGGGTGGGGAGGAAACTGGGTATAATCAGCAGAAAGCAAACCGACTGGAGGACAGCGATGGAATTGACCCAGAAACTCCGAGAGTTTGACTCTGCTGACCCTGTCAAATACGACTTTGCCCTTTTTGGACTGGGAGTAGAGGAGAAGTTTTGACGGATTGGTCGAGTTACTATCTAACCGAATTAGTGAAACTTTTTAAGTTCAGGCGCATCAGCCACAGTAGAAAATTCTCGAGCGATTCTCTCAGCATAATTATCTAATAGTTGCATCACTCGATCCTGATTTTTGGACTTTACGATCAAGCCAGCATGGTATTCAAGTGGAACTCGAAAGTAAACTTCCGGATCATCAAAACTACTCAAATCAGGATGCTCGTATTTAGAAAGTGTCAGCAAGATCCCAGCGTAGTTTTTGGCAACCTGTGGGAGTTTATAGGTATAGTTTTTCGCTAGCGAATCTTCAATTTTGGCCCATTCTGCCCAGAGATTGATGTCTGTGGCAGCCTCTACCATTTCTGCCAAATGTGCTCCACCTACTCGGGAGGAAGTTTCCAAGAAGTAAATTTCTCCATTTTCTTGGCACTTGATGAATTCTGTATGTGTAGCTCCTGACTTCATTCCAAATGCCTTCATAATCGCAGTATTTGCTTTTTTGATCGCCTTTTCATCGTCAGATCCATACTTCAAATTTGCCGAACGAAAGATCCCCCCACCTTGGGAAATTTCCATAGGGGTAGATAAGTATCTCGATACTGAGCAGAAAAGATTCTTCCCATCCAGCATCAATCCATCGGCATGATAGACATCTCCTGGCTTGAATTGCTCCACCAAATAATACAGTCGATTATCTCCCAGTTCATGAATATTCTCCCAAAGAGATTCTTTGTCATGAACTTTGATGATTCCATGTGCAGAGGCTTCAGATCGAGGTTTTAGCACCCAGGGAGCTGGGATATGGTCAGCAAACTGATTGATATCGTCGTCGTTGAATAGCGGTGCAAATGCCGGGACTTTTATGTCTGAGTCATGCGCTTTTATACGCATGGCGAGCTTATCGCGGAAAAATCGTCCCGTAGTTTGGCCCATCCCTGGAATTCTAAGATTCTCACGTAGATAGGTGGCTTTTTCTACATCATAATCATCTAGGGCAACGATACTTTCTATTTTGTGATTCTTCATCAATCCTCCGATGCCTTTTATCAATAGATCAAGATCCCAATCCAAATCCTGGCCAGGCATATAAAAAATTTCATCAATGTACTCAAATGCCCAAGGCTTGTCTTTTAGCTTTTCAGAAGTGACTAGAAACACCCGATTGCCTTGCTTTTTCAGCTGAGTCAAAAAAGCATTTCCCTTGAAAAAGTTAGAAATACAAAGAAAAGTCTTGCCCTGATCGTCCATAATTACACTTGATTTTCGATGAATTTAAGTAATAATTGGACTCCAAAAGCAGTCCCTGACTTGGTTTTCGAAAATTCACTATCTCCGAATGCCACTCCCGCTATATCCAGATGTGCCCAAGCAGGATGCTCATGAATAAAAGCTTCAAGAAATTTGGCAGCGGTAATAGCTCCTGCTATTGGCTTGCCATGATAATTTTTGATATCTGCAATTTCAGAATCCATTTCAGAGCGATAGGATTCCCACATCGGAAGTGGCCATACTTTCTCTCCGGATTGCATTCCAGCTTTGCTCAGGGCATCGGAAATAGCGTCAGAATTGGAGAAAAGAGCACCACATTCATATCCGAAAGTGCCCACACTGCTCCCTGTCAAAGTTGCCAGATCGATGAGTTGATCTACCTGATAATTTTTCACTAGATAAGACAACCCATCAGCCAAGATCAGCCGACCTTCAGCATCGGTATCGATCACTTCTATGCTCAACCCGGCATGTGAACCAATGACCTCCGATGGAAGGTATGCATCCTTATCTACTGAATTTTCTACAGCAGGAACGATTGCGGTGAGATTAATCGGAAGTTTTAGCGAAGCGATAAGTTGGGTGGCAGCTAGTACTGCCGCAGCTCCACCCATGTCGGATTTCATATACACCATGCCCTGAGTTTTGATGTTCAGACCTCCGGTATCGAATGTGACTCCTTTTCCTACCAAACCTAAGTGGAATTTGGCATCTGGGCTTCTATACTCCATGATGATGAACTTTGGTGCCTTTGCACTGCCACGGGCTACAGCCAAAAAGGCATCCAATCCTTCTGATTTAGCTTTTTCTTCGCCAAAAACCCTAACCGAAAAGCCATGTTTGGCTCCCTTCTCCGCTGCCCAGTTTGCGAGGTATTCTGGGGTCACTACGTTTGGGGGAAGATCAACTAATTTGAATCCTTCAATTTTCGCTGACGCAATCTTAGCAGCACGATCAAGTGTTGGTTGCAGCTCAATGATTGAGGAAATCACACTGACTTCTAAGTTTTCAAAGTCCTGTTGTCCTTCTTTCTTTTGTTTGAAAAAACCAATATTGTATGCTCCAAGCTGAAAGCCAATCAAGGCACTTTCAATTAATTCTGCAGGGAAATTATCGGGGAAATCAATTGTAACAGTAGTTTCTACCAGCTCTTTATTTTTGGAAAGTACCCTTCGGAATGACTTTTCCATACTGCAAACGTCCGTGTTTTCTCCCAATCCAATAAGTAAAATCAGTTTTCCATTGATGTCCAACTGGTAGGAACTGTCTTTTTTTCCTTTGAAAAGGGAGGCGTTGACCGAAAATCCGTTGAGTTTTTCTATTAGAATTTCTTCTGAATTTTCACCCAACAAAGGAATGATCCGAAGTCCTGAATTCTCACTCATTTCGGTAGGGATATGGAATTGCATAGTGTGTCGCTTTTGCTGATTTAGTCTTCTTTAGTACTGAAAAATAGCCATTCTATGGCTTTGGGGAACTCATCGCTCCAATACGTCTCATTGTGCTGCCCCTCTTCATTAATGCTCAGATGTACTTTCATTTTTCCCTTCAAGTTCTCTCTTTTGAGTAAGCGCTTACGGAATTTAGTGACATGTTTTACCATCGTTTCACTTTCATCGCCACCGGCATACAGATAAAGTCTGGTATCCTGAGGTTCAAAAATATCAAGAAATCCCAGTTTGATTTTTGGGATCACCCAAAGAGAGGGTGAAAAGACCATCAGCTTTCCAAAAACTTCAGGATAAATCAGGCCAGAGAAAATGCTTACTAATCCCCCCATCGAGCTTCCGCCTATTCCCGTAAATTCACGTTCAGGTTTGGTTCTGTACGTTTTATCGACAAAAGGTTTTAATGTATCTGTGATAAATCGAATGTATTTCTTGCCGCTTCCTATACCAAGAATTGTTTTTCCAACATTATATTCTTGAAGGCGTTCTGATTCCCCATGTTCTACAGCAACGATAATGATTTTGCCAATTCCATAGTCCGACATTACGGCTAGTTTCTTGTCTATTTGCCAGTTTCCGAATTCAGCGTTTTCGTTGAATAGATTTTGAGCGTCATGTAGGTATAGTACAGGGTATTCTTCCTCGCTAGTGCTATAATCATGCGGTAATAGCGCCCACACTCTTCTAGTTTTATTGAGTTGCGGAATTTCAAATTCCTCAGAAATCAAATGTATTTCAGGTAATTGACTTGGCCGGTAGGGTAGCCAGTTTTTACGCCATTTGGCTACTTTTTCTACTTTGGTCTCATTGCCGTCATACCAATGCCTGTTTGGAGTTCTGTTTCCAAATCGATCAATTTCTACCTCGGACCAGTCACCTTTGGTGAACTTGTAGATTAGCTCCTTTTCAAACTTATCACCAGTGGGAAAAGTAAATTCATACTTTCCCTTTGCGACTTTTTTCATAAGAAAACGGCGATCTTGAGTCATCCAGTTATTGAAATTGCCCGCAATATAGACCGGTCTTTGATCGTCATCCGGGGTGTTCAGAATTAAGGTTTTTGTATTACCTACTTCCGTGATAGATGTATTTTCTTGTGATTCAGAATTCATTCAGTGGGGTGATTTTGGGCCGAACCCAGCTTGCAAAAATAACTTTTGCTGACATACCAATGAAATAAACTTAAAATCTTAAATTTTTTCATCTGGGCGAAAGCGGATTTCGTCAGGGTAGGGGAAGGCGTGTATCAGTTCCCCCGCAGTGATTCTTTGCTGTACTTCCTGCCAATACAATGGATCAAAAAGGTCTTTGTGATAGTCTAGGAAATGATCTTTAATGTCCTTTCTGCCAATCATCCACCGTTTAAAATCTTCTGGGAAGACATCATTTTTTGCGATGGAATACCAGGGCTCAGCAGCGTAAATTTGTTCATAAGTTTCTGCCTTTGGCTTTTCTCCGAAATTCATATCTGTCAAAAATTCGATCTCATCGTAATCATAAAAAATTACGCGCTTTTGCCGTGTGAGTCCAAAGTTTTTGGTCATCATATCACCTGGGAAAATATTTGCCTGAGCCAATTGCAGGATAGCTCTGCCATAGTCTTCTGATGCACGCATTCCCTCCTCCGTACTGCAATGCTCCAAGAATAGATTTAAAGGTTCCATTCTTCTCTCGGTGTATAAGTGGTTGATAATTAAATAAGAATCAGTGACCTTCAAAAGTGAATTAGTTGTCTTCCGCAGCTCTGTCATCAACTCGCCACTGATTCGCCCAATAGGGATTTTGAAGTATTCAAATTCATGGGTGTCTGCCATTCGGCCCACACGATCATGGAGGGATACCAATTTGTATTTACCCTTCACTTCTTGCCGGGTCATGGTTTTTGGTGGTTCAAAATGATCTTTAATCAACTTGAAAACTATATTTAAAGACGGCAAAGTGAACACAGTCATTACCATGCCCTTTATTCCGGCAGCCACTACGAATTGGTCATCGCTGGCATCCATGTGATGTAGATAATCCCGATAGAATAAGGTTTTGCCATGTTTATTGAACCCGATGGCATTATAGAGCTCGTGAAGTTTCTTGTGTGGAATGACAGAGTTGAGAAAGCCTACTACTTGTGAGGGTATTTCAGCTTCGACCATAAAGTATGACCGTGTAAAGCTGAACATGCTACTCATAAGATTAGGATCAAAGATCAAGGTATCTACAAATACTCCTTTTTCTCCATGCAGCACAGGAATGATAAAAGGCATCCATTTATGCCCTAAAAATGTCCTTCCTATGAGATAGGCAGCCTTGTTCCTATAGAAAACTGATTTTAGAATCTGTGTTTTAGAATCTGTGCCAACACGGTATCTTGTTAAAATCACTTTTCTGACTTCCGCTATCAGAAATTTGATGTCTTGCTCTTTGTCCATAAAAGGCACTCCGAAATCGTAATCATCGAGGATTTGCCGGATGTTTTTTTCCAATCCTAAGAAAGAAGGGTATGTTCTCAGGAGTTCAACTGACTCTCTTACGGTACAGGAATCAAATTCCTCCATGACAAACATCAACTCCTCATCAATGGTCATTTTCGGAAAACTTTTTCTGATTACTGAATTGAAAAATGTTTCAGCTAATTCCTTATCAGGTCTATCAGCAATCAGACCTTGATACTCATATTTTATTTTCATCCAGCTGGAGGAATCAGCTGCTTGGTCAGCCAGTAATTCTGTGCATTCTGCAGCCAGAGGAAAGAGCAAATCCTTGTAAAGGCGAAGTCGCTGTTTGTTATTAAGATGGGTGGCTTGCCAGGCTCTTTCGCTGAAATATTTTGGAGCCAATCGAGTATAAGTATTGAAGAGCTTCATGTAAGTAATGAAGCCATTATGGATTTTAGTGGCGACTTGCTGTGCTAGTATTGTAATCATAGAGAGTAAACTATTCGGACATTGAGCAAAAACAAAAAAATATATAAAATATTTAAAAGTTTAGCTAAGATATAATTTCATTGATTTTTAAGGGTTTATAAAAGAATATCTTTGGGGAAATATAATTTTGAAAATCTTTCGCAATCGATTGTTTGGAGGATATGAAAACATTTTCTAATTTTCGCAGGTATTTATAAAACGAATATCTACAATAGGTTTAATAGGTTTGAGAGCAGGAAAAGGTTGGGTCAATGTCCCAACCTTTTTTGTTTTTTAGTCGTCCTGACTTAGCTTAACCTTCTCAATTCAATCTTCCATGAGGAGCTCAAAATTCACGTTTTATTATTTGACTACGGTTGGCATTGCTTTAATGTCTCTTTTAGCTTGTGATCCTAAAGCTCAACAAGCTAATGAGCGTGTTGAAAACATTTCGGATAGTGAAGAAGAAATAAACCGAAATAGAGCGCTGATAGATGAGGCATTAGCTCAAAATAAAACTTGGTATAGCCATTGGAGTACCGATCTTGGGATGTTCGATGCTTCACAATTTGACTTAGTGATGACTGATTCCATAGATCCCATGGAGATGCCAGAGAAAAACCCCATCCTAAGTGGAGACCCTCTTTACCCTTATCAGTTTCCTCATCCGACTGGGAATGGAACTATAGATATATACAGTTATAAAGTAGAAGCTCAGGAAGCAGTCGAGTCTCCATTTTTGAATCCAGATTCGGAGGTAGTTTGGTATAAAGCAGATGGGATGAAAGAGCGCTTACTTTTCATGGGGCCATCGGGGATGTTTGAAGATGGTATGTGGCTGAACGAAAAAGAGTTTTTAGTATTTGGCTTTTTTCAGGAGGAGTCTGGATATAGGCCTATGGCCTGGCTGATCAATGTGGAGCATCATTTGTTGAAGCAATTTCGATTTGAACGAGTGGCTCCGACCTATGAATCTCAATCCTACATTAATAAGAAAATCAAACAGATAGATTTAGGATAATGGATTTTAGAAGCGTTTTAAGTTTGTTGGAAAATGGAATGAAACGTCCACTGCCCGGCCAAGAAGCGCAGCTTTCCATGTCACCCAACCCTGTTGATATTCGGAGGTTTAACCCAAAACTTCCAAAAGATCATCGCAAAGGATCTGTTTTGATATTGATTTATCCTCATGAAAACAAGGCGTATTTCCCTCTTATCAAAAGGCCTGTTTATCCGGGAGTTCACAGTGGACAGATTGCTTTTCCTGGAGGGAAAATGGAAGTAGAAGACGAGGATGAAATAGAGACTGCTCTTCGCGAGGCATGGGAAGAAGTCGGGATCCTTCCTGAGCAAGTCAAACTGATTGGCCGGATGAGTGATTTGTTTATCCCGACCAGCAATTTTTTGGTAAGTCCTATTTTGGGATATTCTGAGGTGGTGCCGGATTTTGTCCCAGAAGAAAAAGAAGTGGCAAGAATCATCCAGACTGCCGTGAGCACACTTTATGAGCCAGCTTTTCGCAAGCAGAAAATTTTAGAATTCAGTAATAATTTCCGCTTGGATACGCCCTATTTTGAAGTGGATCAAGAGATGGTCTGGGGAGCGACAGCGATGATTTTAAGTGAGTTTTTGCAGATTCTGGAAAACGGAAAGAATTAGAGTTCTGGTCTTTTTGGACAATTGTTGGTATTGTTGCAGTCAATTACCCAGATATAATGGAAGAAAATACTCCCCTGCTTACGAATGACGCTGTAGTTTTTGGATTGCTTATGGCCATTCTGGCTATAATTTTTGCTACTTCAGCTAGTGATAAACCTTTTTGGAAGAAGTTCTATGGAGTAGTTCCTACTGTCCTGCTTTGCTATTTCATACCAGCACTTGCAAATTCTTTTGGGCTGATTTCAGGCGAAAGTTCCTCATTGTATCAGGTAGCAAGTAGGTATTTGCTTCCGGCTTCATTGGTTCTATTTACGATCAGTATTGACATCAAGGGGATTTTGAAACTAGGGCCTAAGGCACTCACTATGTTTTTGGCGGGTACCATTGGGATCATGCTGGGCGGACCGATGGCTTTACTGACGGTTGGTACTTTGTTTCCTGATTTATTAGGAGGGAGTGGACCCGATGAAGTCTGGAGAGGTTTAGCTACTATTGCAGGTTCTTGGATCGGGGGTGGAGCTAATCAGACTGCCATGTTGGAAGTATTTGGCCCTAGTCCAGCATTGTTTAGTCAGATGATTGCGGTGGATGTGCTGGTGGCAAATCTATGGATGGCAGTATTGTTATATTGGGCAGCAAAGCCCGAAAAGATAGACAAACTGTTCAAAGCCGATAGCAGCAGAATCTATGAGCTTCGGGATAAAATTGAAGAATTCAGGAGAGGCATCATGATAATCCCGACGCTGTCGGATACCATGATTATTCTAGGAGTTGGATTTGGTGTGACTGGTTTAGCTCATTTGATAGCAGATTACTTAGCTCCCTACATAGGGGAGAATTACCCTGATCTGAGGCAATATTCTTTAGATTCAGCTTTTTTCTGGATTGTCGTCATAGCCACTACTGCGGGACTTTTATTGTCCTTCACCAGGGTAAGAAAACTAGAAGGAGCAGGAGCCTCGCGTATGGGCAGTGTATTACTTTATGTGCTCGTGGCGACAATAGGCATGCAAATGGATCTCGGGGCTGTATTGGACAATCCTCTTTTATTTGTTGTCGGTATTGTATGGATGATTTTTCATATCATCATCATGCTTATCGTCGCCTTTGTAATCAAAGCGCCATTCTTCTACGTAGCAGTAGGATCTCAGGCTAATATAGGAGGCGCCGCATCTGCCCCTATTGTCGCGGCAGCTTTCGATGCATCACTGGCGCCTGTTGGTGTGCTATTGGCTGTGCTTGGGTATGCTGCAGGTACGTATGGTGCTTATCTTTGTGGATTGATGATGCAGGCTATTTCAGTAGGATAATGAAACATACCAGGAAATTAGTTTTTATATGTAATGGTTCCGATTGTAAAAAACAAGGAGCCAAGAAGTTATACAAAGAACTGAAAGGGATGACTGATGAAGCAGCACTCAAAGGGAGTTGTAAATTCATCAAAACCAAGTGTATGGATATGTGCAAGACAGCTCCAAATGTAATCGTCGGAGACCATTTTTGTAAAAAGGCATCAGCCGAAACAATCTTAGTGCAAATAAAAAAGTCCTGAAATCCCAGGACTTATATTTTAGTTTTTCAGCACTTTCACAGCAGTGCCACTTGCTGTGACCATCAGCATTCCATCACGGATAGTTTCATAATCCAGGTCAATGCCGATTATCGCATTTGCTCCAAAAGCTCTAGCCTGCATTTCCATCTCAGACATTGCAGTTGCTTTTGCTTCTCGCAAAACCCGCTCATAAGCGGATGAACGACCACCTACAATGTCGGTGATGCTCGCGAAAAAGTCTTTAAAAACGTTGGCACCAATTATAGTTTCTCCTGAAACAATTCCTAGGTATTGCTCTACGGTGTAGCCGTCAAGTGAATTTGTGGTAGTTACTATCATCGTGATATGTTGTTAGTTTTAAAATAAATATTGCTGTCCGAATTCACGAATATATAGGGTAAAAGGTTTGCGCGAAAATTCGTATTACTTCTTTGGGCCTTTCAAGGAGCTACTTGGAATGTGACTTAGTAATGATTTGATACCTTAAAAATTTTAAGTTGCTTGACTTGAATTAGCTATTGTAAGAAGATTAATTGAACTTCATGGTTCGAAAATTAACTTTTGGATAACTTTGAATAAAGGGAATATCTTCGAGTTTACTTTGATATTTATAAGTGTGGAAAGAAATAGTTTTGATCATACTCAGCAATTAGAATACAAGGAAAAATCCTTGCAGGATGCATCAATCTTGGTGGCAGAAGATAACCTGGTAAACCAGATCCTGATCAAGAAATTCCTCAGAAAATGGCAGGTAGGCAAATTAGTAATTGCTTCGGATGGACAAGAGGCACTTGATGAGTTTGATCGAGGTGAATTTGATATCATACTCTTGGATATTCAGATGCCTGTACTTGATGGGTTTTCGGTAGCCAAAGTCATTCGTGCGAACAAGGATTCTAACAAAAGTCAGATTCCCATACTAGTTCTTTCTGCTACTTCTTATCAAGAGATTAAGGAGGAGATGGGAAAATTTGAGATTGACGATTTTATAGAAAAGCCCTTCACTCCGGAAGGTTTATATGAGAAATTAACTCAATATCTTAAGTCAAAAGATCTCCGCTGATATCGGTTTAGCATTAATTTTGCCTAGAAGCTGAGGGTTTCCCCAGCTTAGTTCAAATCGACCATTCAATGCCCCTTTTTAGTAGATACATCGTCCTGTTATTCATCTTTTTTAGTATAGCTAAATCGCATGGACAGCAATTAGTCACCAAACGCTCTTCCTTCTATGCGCTCATGGGCACTTCAGGAGGAAAACTCAATCAATTTGACAAAATACTGGATAGCAGAGGCTTGTCAGGACTAAGAAATAGGTACCATACCATAGGGTTGGGCTATCAGGCTAGAATCAACGATTTTGTACTTGGGATGGATATATTCCATAATAGAGGCGGAGTTAGTGAGTTAGATGATTTTAGGATGAGATACAGGACTTCAAGGGCCTTGTTAAATATTGGCTACTCATTCACAGAAGAATCCCGCTTTCAGCTGATACATTACATGTCATTAGGCGTTGGTTTTCTCAACTTTCAAATGCTACCCTCAGACCAACCTGATGAATTAGATGCTTTTTTGGCGAATCCAGAGCAGGGTTTTATACTTAGGAAAAAGGATATACAAAAGGGAACATTCCATTATGGTAATTTCCTAACAGAAATTGGCTTTCAGTTGAGTTATGATTTGGACCTGCCCGGTAGATCTGAGGCACTGCAGCTTATAACCAAATTGGGCTATGCCTTCAGTCCGCTGGAAGGGAAATGGAATATGAATGGAATATCCTTTGACAACGCCCAAAACGGAGCATTTGTAAGAGTAGGCGCTGGGATTTCACTTCCTGATCGAAATTTCTTCTACAAAGACGCCAGCATCAGTATTTCGTTGATTCGAGGTATTCACTTCACTACTGCCAAAGAATTCAATGCAAAGTTGAAAGCTGCCGGTCTCAATCCACTCAATGGGACTCCGTCCAACTGGGGCTTGAGGATTTTAGGGAATACGGAGCGGTTACTTTATGGTGCAGAGCTCTATAATCTTGCCATCAGCGGAAATGCAACTACTGAAAAAGAGCACGCTTTAAATAGCTTAAGAGTTTTCGGGAATATGGGATTCAATTTGATTGAATATAGAAATTTTGGATTGGGAGCATTAGCAGGTCTTGGCTTTGGCAATATTCGATATACTCTTACGAAAAATGGAAAACCTGATTTTCCAGAGCTATTTGAGCAGCGTGAATTTGACGGGTATATGAAAAACAGTGGGTTAATGCTAAAACCAGAAGTCTTTGTAGAATATGGCTTTCCAATGACAAAACGTAAACTTTTTGACCTTGTATTTACTGCGGCAGCAGGATATGAACTCCCCTTGGCAAATTACAACCTTGGGGATTTTGGTATGGCAAATTATATTGGGGGACCTTATCTGAGTTTTGGAGTAGGCGTGAGGCCATGATTTTGTCCTTTAGTCAATCTAACTCTACTTTTAGTGTGTCCTTTTAGGTAAATCTCCTGTTTTATTATCAAAATGGTATTAACTTTGGGCAGCTTATCGAGAAAGACTGAGGGAAGGGCCCAATGACGTCTTAGCAACCTGTAGCCAAGGTGCTAACTCCCATCCCGATTCATCGGGAACAGATGAGCGGACAAGTACTTGGTACTTTTCTCCGTGTTTTGCTCGACAAGCTTTTTGAATCAAAAAAAAAAGTATGCAAAACAGAACGGAATCCCTACTTCAACAACTTTCTCAGCGAATTTTGATACTCGATGGAGCCATGGGTACCATGATTCAACGATATACATTGACTGAGGAGGATTTTCGAACTCCCGAACTAGCCTCACATCCTAAATCACTCAAGGGAAACAATGACCTGTTGTCTTTGAGTAAGCCTCAGATCATCAAGGATATTCATGCAGAATACTTCAAAGCAGGAGCAGATATTATTGAAACCAACACTTTCTCTGCTACTAACATTGCTCAAGCAGATTATGAGCTCTCTCATTTGGCATATACTATTAATATAGAATCTGCGAAACTAGCGAGGGAGGTGGCTAACGAATTCACTACCAAAAATCCTAAGAAACCCCGCTTCGTCGCTGGAGCTATAGGCCCAACAAATAGGACAGCCTCGCTTTCACCTGATGTAAATGATCCAGGGTACCGTGCGGTAACTTTTGATCAGCTGGCAGAAGCTTATGCTGAGCAAGTTCGAGGCCTGCTAGATGGTGGAGTTGATATAATTTTGGTAGAAACGATTTTTGATACACTGAATGCTAAAGCAGCATTATATGCTATTCAAGATGTATATGAGGAAAGAAATATTCCATTAGACCCCAAAGAGGGTGGAATTCCAATCATGATTTCCGGGACAATCACGGATGCTTCCGGACGCACACTTTCAGGACAGACCACGGAAGCATTTTTGATTTCAATATCTCATGTACCATTGCTTTCAGTTGGATTGAATTGTGCTTTGGGAGCCAAAGAATTAAGACCCTATTTGAAAGTACTTGCAAATAAAGCCCCCTTCTTCGTAAGTGCTTATCCTAATGCAGGCTTGCCGAATGAATTTGGCCAG
Organism: Algoriphagus persicinus; assembly: GCF_035156415.1. NCBI lineage: Bacteria > Pseudomonadati > Bacteroidota > Cytophagia > Cytophagales > Cyclobacteriaceae > Algoriphagus > Algoriphagus persicinus. The sequence goes on along the minus strand of NZ_JAYEEY010000010.1, from coordinate 21,373 downwards.
TACGATCAGGGAGCCAATGAAATGGCAGATCAAGTGAGAGACTTTTTGAAAGAAGGAATGCTAAACATCCTGGGAGGTTGCTGCGGAACCACTCCTGAGCATATTTCGGCCTTAGCAAATATGGCTGCCAATTTTCAGCCTAGAAAATTACAAGAAGAAGAATTAGAAGAAACGTTGGACTGAGAAGATGATAAGAATTAATTACATGAAACTATCGGGCTTAGAGCCTCTGGTTTTTACCCCGGAAATCAATTTTGTCAATGTAGGCGAGCGGACCAATATCACCGGTTCGAAGAAGTTTGCCAGATTGATATTGAATGGGAACTACGATGAAGCACTGGAAGTAGCATTGGATCAAGTAAGAGGCGGTGCGCAGGTGCTGGATGTCTGCATGGACGAAGGAATGCTTGATGGTGAATTTGCTATGGTCAAATTCCTGAATCTTATTGCTTCAGAGCCGGAGATTTCTCGAATCCCGATTATGATTGATAGTTCCAAATGGAAGATCATTGTAGCTGGATTGAAATGCGTACAGGGAAAAGGAATAGTGAATTCTATCTCGTTGAAAAACGGAGAGGAGGAATTTATCCAGCAAGCCAAAACTGTCAAGAAATTTGGTGCTGCTGTGGTGGTGATGGCTTTTGATGAAGATGGACAGGCTGATACGTACGAGAGACGAATAGAGATCTGTGAGAGAAGCTATAGACTGCTGGTAGATCAAGTGAAGTTTAATCCTCAGGATATCATTTTTGACCCGAATATCTTCCCAGTAGCTACGGGAATGGATGAGCATAGAAAAAATGCGTTGGATTTCTTTAATGCTACCAAATGGATCAAAGCAAATCTCTCTGGTGCCAAGGTGAGTGGAGGCGTGAGTAATGTCAGCTTTTCTTTCCGGGGCAATAACCCGGTGAGAGAAGCAATGCACGCGGCATTTCTCTACCATGCGATCAAGAGCGGAATGGACATGGGAATCGTGAATCCAACTATGTTGGAGATCTACGACGATATTCCCAAGGACTTGCTTGATCGAGTAGAAGATGTGCTTTTTGATCGAAGGGAAGATGCTACCGAGCGTATGCTTGAGTTTGCAGAGACGGTAAAATCGGCAGATAAGAAGGATGTAGTAAACGAAGCTTGGCGTTCTGACCCGGTATCTAAGCGTATGGAACATGCCTTGGTGAAGGGAATTTTGGATTTTATCGTAGAAGATACTGAAGAAGCGAGAATAGAACTTAAAAATCCGCTCAAGGTAATAGAAGGGCCATTGATGGATGGGATGAATGTGGTAGGTGATCTTTTTGGCGAGGGGAAAATGTTCCTGCCTCAGGTGGTGAAATCTGCCCGCGTGATGAAAAAGGCAGTTGCTTATTTGGAACCATTTATGCCACTGCCCAAAGAAGGTGAAGAAGAATCTTCTTTGAAAAAAATCCTTTTGGCCACTGTAAAAGGCGATGTGCACGATATAGGAAAGAATATCGTGGGTGTGGTTTTGGCCTGTAATAGCTATCAAATCATAGATTTGGGCGTGATGGTGGATGCTCAGAAGATAATAGATGAAGCTGTAAAGAATAAAGTGGATATCATCGGACTGAGTGGTTTGATCACGCCTTCCTTGGATGAAATGGTGAATGTGGCCTCTGAGATGGAGCGACAAGGAATCAAGATTCCTTTGCTAATCGGAGGTGCTACCACATCCAGGATTCATACTGCCGTAAAAATCGATCCTGTTTATAGCGGGACAGTAATCCATGTAATGGATGCAAGCAAATCTGTTCCTATCGCTGGAGAAGCGATCTCTGAAGAAACTAAGGAGGCTTATAGACTGAAATACAAAGAAATCTATAAGCAACTTAGAGTAGAGCATGAGGCAAAACAATCACTCAAACAATTAGTAACCTACGAGCAAGCCAAAGGCAATCCAGTTGAGATTGATTGGAGTTCATATCTGCCTGTAGTTCCTAAGAAACTTGGCAGAACAGTGCTGAAAGAGTTGGATTTGAACTTAGTCCGCAAGTACATCGATTGGACTCCATTCTTTAGTACCTGGATGCTAAGTGGGAAATTCCCCAAGATTTTCTCGGATCCTATAGTCGGAGTCGAAGCCAAGAAAGTCTTTGATGAAGCGAATGAAATGCTGGATAAGGCTATTGCTGAAAAGTGGCTTTCTGCGAATGCCGTTTTTGGCCTTTATCCAGTACGAAGAAACGATGATGATGCAGCAGTATTTGATGTGGACGGAAATCAAGCAGGAACTTTTCACTTTTTGCGCCAGCAAGGTAAAAAAGGTAGAGGTGTACCTAACCGTTCATTGGCTGATTATTTACATCCTACGCAGACAGACTATATGGGATGCTTTGCAGTGACATCAGGTATAGGAATGGAAACCAAATTGGCTGAATTCCAGAAAGATGGTGATGATTTCAATGATATTATGTTCAAATCTATCGCAGACAGGCTGGCTGAGGCTGCTGCTGAGTACATCCATGAACAGGTGAGAAAGGAATATTGGGGTTACTCTAAAGATGAAAATCTAAAAAATGATTCTTTGATCAGAGAAGAATATCCAGGAATCCGTCCTGCCCCGGGCTATCCTGCTTGCCCTGAGCACTCAGAAAAGATGACGATCTCCAAGCTGCTAGATATGGAGAAGGAAATTGGAATCGAATTGACATCCAGCTTTGCGATGTATCCCACATCATCAGTTTCCGGATATTTCTTCGGTCATCCAGAGAGTAAATATTTTGGACTTGGCAAAATAGGAGAGGATCAAGTGGCCAGCTATGCAGAGCGAAAAGGAATAGCTCTCAAAGATGCGGAGCGTTTGCTCTCACCGAACCTAGCCTATCAACCTAATTTAACTCTAGTAGAACCTATTTCATAAAATCAAGTATGTCGAAGGCGACACAGAGCGTGATGATTATCAATCATGCGAGATTCTCCCGAATCGAGTTCGGAATAGTCTATCCCGTTTCCTTAGTCACGGGACAGGTTATGACCTTTGAAAGAAAAATATAAACAGATGAAAATAACAGAACACCTAGCGAATGCCAAAAACACGGTATTCTCCTTTGAAATATTACCTCCGCTGAAGGGCCAAAGCCTGAAAGAATTGCTGGAGGGAATCGCTCCTCTGATGGATTTCAAGCCACCATTTGTGGATGTGACTTATCACAGAGAAGAGTATATCTATAAGAAGCATCCCAATGGATTGCTGCAGAAAATCAGCACTAAAAAACGCCCGGGAACGGTGGGCATCTGTGCTGCCATTATGAATCGCTTTCACATTGATGCTGTCCCACATTTGCTGTGTGGGGGCTTTACCAAAGAAGAAACAGAGAACGCACTTATTGATCTAAACTTCATAGGAGTAGAAAATGTGCTTGCGCTACGTGGAGATGCGCCAAAGACTGAAGGAAAGTTTGTCCCAGAAACTGAAGGTCATGGCTTCGCCAGTGAACTAGTAGAGCAGATATTAAAAATGAATCAAGGGAGATACCTGCATGAGGAAACCGAAATAGGATTCCAAACTGATTTTTGTGTAGGAGTAGCGGGTTATCCTGAGAAGCATTTTGAAGCACCTTCTATGAGGTTTGATCTGAAATATTTAAAAGAAAAAGTTGACAAAGGAGCTGAGTATATCGTGACTCAAATGTTTTTTGACAATGAGAAATACTTTGAATTTGTAGACCAAGTTCGAGCCGCTGGAATTATGGTTCCTATTATTCCTGGGATCAAGCCGATTACCACTATTGGACAAATCACCATGCTTCCACGAACTTTCTTTTTGTCCTTGCCTGATCCGCTGATGGATGAATTGGAAAAGTGCCAAACCAATGCTGAAGTCAAGCAAGTGGGGGTAGAGTGGTCTATTCAGCAGTGCAAGGAACTTGTGAATAGGAAGGTGCCTTCCTTGCATTTCTATACGATGAGTAAAGCTGAAACTACATACAAGATTGCTAAGGAAATATTTTAGATTAAGCGTTATTTGATGACAAAAAAGCCTTTTGAAAGTTAATTCAAAAGGCTTTTGCTTGATTGGTAGTTTTTAGTCTTTATTAAGTTTTATGGTGATTTCCTCATATTTCTTCTTGGTCTCATCACCTAGTTTGTCGAAGTTTTTCTCCAGCCAATCCATACTTTCTTGAGTAGATTCTTCAAGTTCTTCAGTGGTGGTTTTGGTTCCAGATTCCATGTTTTCAGCCATTTTCTCCCACCAAGTCTCCACATTTCCCATGTGCATGTTGGCGGTTCTCTCGAAGTTTTCAGCTTCTGACTTGGCATTTTTTACCACGGTTTCATAGCGTTCTTCAATCATTTCAAGATTATCATCGTCCGCTTTTAGGTCATTATAGACTTTCTCAGCCCTGGAATCTAAACTGTCATACCGTTCGTCGATTATTGACCAGTTATGAACCGGTATAATCTTGACAGCAGTTTCTACGCTGTCCACGTAATTTTCAAGGTTCTCGGTGGCTTGTACACGATCAGCTTCCGTGTAGTTTTTGGTATCACATGAATACATTGCTACTACTGCTGCTCCGATAATTAGGGTTGCTTTAGTTTTCATTTTATCTATTGGTTTGATATTATTACTTAAGGTTGTTGATGGTTAATTCTATAGAAGCAGCTGCAATACTGTTTCCAAGCTTTCGTTAGCCTAAGAAAGGATTCTGAAAAGTGCTTTTATTCGCTCTATTCCTTGGTTTTCTCCGGGCTTGTTGATTTGCTTGTATTTGTCATATTCCCCAGTTTATGAGAATTATTGCCCAACTACTCCATTCTCTATACATTTTGTATATAGGTGTCAGTGATTTCCGTAGAATAAAGGGAGACTGATTTCAACATCAAGAAACCCACTTCCTTTGGCATATCAGTAAGAGAGTAGCTGATCTTTGGTAACTTGAGCCATGATTAAATTGATAGAATGTCCACGGGATGCGATGCAGGGAATGCCTGAGTTTATTGATACAGCTATCAAAGCTGCGTATATCAATCAATTATTGGAGGTTGGATTTGATACCATTGATTTTGGGAGTTTTGTGAGTCCAAAGGCAATTCCTCAAATGCGTGATACGGCTGAGGTACTGAGTTTATTGGATTTGCACCATGCTAAGAGCAAGCTTTTGGCAATAGTTGCCAATGTGCGAGGTGCAGAAGATGCTATGGACTTTCCTGAGATTGATTATTTAGGTTTTCCGCTTTCCGTCTCAGAGACTTTTCAGAAGAGAAATACAAATGCCAGCATCAAGCAAGCTTTAGGTACTGTAGAGGAGATTCAGAACCTTTGTGAAGTAAAGGGCAAAACCTTGGTCACTTACCTGAGTATGGGCTTTGGTAATCCCTATGGAGATCCTTATTCACCGGAATTGGTAGCAGGCTTAGTAGAAAAGCTGGATCAGCTGGGGGTAAAGATAATCTCCTTATCAGATACTGTAGGTGTGGCTGATGTGGTATTGATCGAAAGTTTGTTAAAACTTCAGATATCAGCCTTTCCCCACATAGAATTCGGTGCACATCTGCATAGCAAACCAGAAGCTATTGCGGCAAAAATAAAAGCTGGAGCTAAGGCAGGTTGCAGAAGATTTGATAGTGCGCTGAAAGGCTTTGGTGGTTGCCCAATGGCGAATGATGAGCTAGTGGGAAATATGGCAACAGAGGTGATGATTGAAACCTTGGAATCAGTAGGTTTTGACCTAAAACTCAATAAAGCAGAATTCACTGAGGCTATGAAGCTGGCAAATTTTGTGTTTAACCCTTAGTCTTGCGTCATCCTAGATCAGTATTCTATATTTTTTCCCCGGAAGTGACTTGACAATTCCTTCAAATTCCAATGATAAAAGTTTAGAAGAAAGAAGTCCAAGCGGGATTTCTGTAGTTAGACTTAGGGAGTCAATTTCCATCTCACCATTGTCCATCAATAGCTTCAAAATCTGCTGTTCTTCGTCATCACGGTTTGTCAAGTCAATTTTAGGTTTCTGCATTTTGATTTCTCCGGGTTTGCTCCAGAAAAGCGCTTCTGCTACGTCATTAGGACCCGTGTAGATATTCGCTTTCATCTTTTTGATCAGCAAATTACAGCCTTCGCTATACTGAGATTGTAGATTTCCGGGAACGGCAAAAACATCCTTATCGTAGCTGTATGCAATCTCTGCGGTGATTAAAGCTCCTCCTTTTTCGGCGGCTTCCACCACGATGAGTGCGTCAGAGAGGCTGGCAATTATTCGGTTTCGGGCTGGGAAATTACCTGGAACCATCGGGCTGCCCGGTGCATATTCACTGAGCAATGCGCCGGATTCCATAATTGCTTCTGCCGTTTTCTTATGAACAGCAGGGTATATATGACCGATGGGAGATCCGAGAACTGCTATAGTGGGCAACCCCACAGCTAGCGCTGCGCGGTGAGCCTCAATGTCTATTCCGTAGGCTAGGCCAGAAATAATGGCTGGTTGATAAACCAGCAGATCCTCTATAATCTTCCGAGTAGCGGATTTTCCATACGAAGTGGCACTTCGAGTACCCACTATTCCCACTGTGCGATCAAAATTTAACTTGCTGTTGCCTTGTGCGAAAATCACCACAGGACTATCTTCCTGCATTTTAAAACGATGTGGGAAATCAGGGTGAAGTGGGGTGAGAATTTGATAATGTTTTTTTTCACATTCATTGATCAGCCCGTCGGCTGCACGAAGCAATTCATTTTCTTGATTTCGAAGTGATAAGAGTTTATCTCCCACTTTTGGAGTCTTGGCAACTTTACCTTTGGGTAGTTTAAAAAAATGGACTGCTGATCCTGAATAAGCGACTATAGCTTTAAAGACTCCGGGGCCTATTTTTGGAGCTAGAGCTAATGCTAGATGATATCGTAAATCTTCATGAGCTTGATTTTGCATTGAATTCGTCCCGGATATTTATTAAAAAATCTTTGATTTCTTGGAGCCTTTGTACCGCCTGAACTTTATCAAATCCCTGTTCTTTACCAGCTTTAATTACCTCCTGGGCTCCCTGTAGGGTATATCCTTTTTCCTTTACCAGATGATAGATGTATTTGATCTTCTGGATATCGATCTTGGTGTAGCGGCGATTGCCTTTTCTATCTTTTTTAGGACGGATTATATCAAACTCACCTTCCCAATATCGAATCAGCGAAGGCGCAACTTTGAACATCTGCGCTACTTCTCCGATGGAATGATATTTCTTTTCTATTTCTCGCTCTTTGTACGGCACGGTAAAAATTGTCTTTGACTCTAAATTAATGAAAATGCAATAGTTTCTTCAAGAAGAACTTTAACTCATTAAGAAAAAAGCGATTAATTTATCGGTTTAGTGTTTGCAGCATCTGAACTGCAGCAAGTCCAGCGGTCTCCGTGCGGAGTCTGGCTGTACCAAGCGACACAGGTTTAAAACCTGCCTGAAATGCTTTCTGAATTTCTATTGGATCAAAATCACCTTCTGGGCCAATTAAAATGAGGTATTTTCCTTTGGGTTCGGCACAGTCAAACAAATGATGCTTATGGTTTTGATCCACGTAGGCGATGAATTTCTGATAATCTTCAAATTCTTCGGCTTCTAAAATTTCATTCAGCTTTGAAATGGAATGAAGACTGGGGATTTGATACTTGAGGCTTTGCTTGCAGGCAGATATTATTTTTTTTTCCAACCGATCAGTCTTCAGATAACTTCTTTCAGAGTTCGTGGTTTCCAAAAGCGTAAGTTCATGAAAGCCAATTTCTGTGATTTTCTCCACCATCCACTCCATTCTGTCTGGGCTTTTGGTAGGAGCAATGGCTAGATGGATGTGGAAATTATCCTCTTCTACTTTGGTGGTGTAAATAACTTTGAGACTAGTCTTTTTTGGATTAGCATCGAGTAGTACACATTCAAATAGAGTCCCTTGTCCATTTGTGACGAAGACATGATCTCCCTGCTTTTTGCGCAGCACTCTACAGAGATGTTTGGATTCATCTGGCTCAAGAGCAATATGGGGAGGGGTTATGTTTTCTTGAAAAAAGAGCTGCATAGGTAAATTTACTTAGACACAAAAAAAGCACATTTCCCGAGGAAATGTGCTTTAGTACAGTATAAACCTTTTAAACTATTAACCTTTTGAAACTTCCATGCTGACACTTTTGCCCTTGATGGTGTTGTTCTTCATTCCGTTGATCACTTGATCAGCGTCTTTGGAAGGAACATCCACGAAAGAGAAATTGTCATAGATATCAATTCCGCCAATGCTACGTCCTGGTACACCGGTTTCACCTGCGATTGCACCTACGATATCATTTGGACGGATCCTATCTTTTGCACCAAGATTTAAGAATAGACGGGTCATGTTCGCTTCGCGAGCTCTTTCGGGTCTTTTACCACCATCTCTGGAGCCAGCTTCACGGCTTCCAAATTCTCTTCTTCTCTCACCGCCTCTTTCATTTCTTCCTCCTCTTTCACTGCGTTCGCCTCTTCCGAAACGCTCACTTCTTCCGCCGTCACGTCCACCTTCTCTTCTTCTGTCTCCACCGGATGCGTCTATGCTAAAGTTCTGATCAGCCATTTCTTTAATGGAAGAACCCATTACTAGTTTGATCAAACCCACTGCAACTTGATCAAGTGTAAGTCCTTCAGCAAGCATCTGTCCGATAGTTGCTTCGAAGATTTGATTGTCTTCTTCTTTCTGTACTTGTTCAGTTACGTCTTTTACGAATTTTGCTTTTTTCAATTCGATCAATTCCGTAGCGGAAGGAGGGGACATCTTGGTGATAGTAGCTTTGGTATATCTTTCCAAATCTCTCATCTTGAAGCTATCTCTTCTGCCAGTCACAAAGCTGATTGCTTTACCGCTTTTGCCTGCACGGCCAGTACGTCCGATTCTGTGTACATAATATTCTTCGTCTAATGGAAGGTCGAAATTGAATACGGCTTCCACATTATCCACGTCAATACCTCTTGCTGCCACATCAGTCGCTACCAATACTTTGCAATGTCCCTTACGGAATTTGCCCATTACTTTATCACGCTGAGCTTGAGAAAGATCACCATGAAGTGCATCAGCAGATATTCCTCTAGCGATCAAGCCTTCAGTCACCTCATCTACCATTCTCTTAGTGTTACAGAATACTACGCTTAGGTTGATGTTGTGGACGTTCATCAGACGAGCCATCAATTCCAGTTTCAATGGATTTTTGACTTCGTAGAATGTTTGCTCGATGTTAGAAACAGTAAGTTCCTTTTTGTCAATTTTAACAATTTCAGGATTTGTCTGATACTTTCTAGTCAAATCCATAATTGGCTTGGCCATAGTAGCAGAGAAGAATACTGTCTGTCTTTCCTGTGGCATTTCCTTAAGAATCGCCTCGATATCATCTCTGAAACCCATATCTAGCATCTCATCAGCCTCATCCAAAACTATGATGCCGACAGAGTCAAGCTTCAATGTGCCACGGTTGATGTGATCTTGTACACGGCCTGGAGTACCTACGACGATCTGAACGCCTTTACGGAGAACTCTGATCTGACGATCAATAGATTCTCCACCGTAGATAGCTACAGAATTGATTGCTCTGTGATACCTGGCAAGTTTTTGGATTTCGCCTTCTACCTGAACAGCAAGTTCGCGGGTAGGGCATAGAATGATTGCTTGCGGCTTGTTTAAATCAGCATCCACCAAATCGATGATTGGAATACCAAAAGCAGCAGTTTTACCTGTACCGGTTTGAGCCTGTCCTATGACATCTCTACCTTGTAGGATAAAAGGGATTGTTTGAATTTGAATTGGGGAAGGTTGGGTATAGCCCATCTCTTCCACTGACTTAAGAATTTCTGAAGAAATTCCCAAGTCTGAGAACTTGAGTGTTTGATCCATGATGTTTCCTTAATTTCCCTGCCATTCGGTCCTAATAAATATCCCGACAAGCGACAGTAAGGAATTCACGGCACGAAAAATTGTTCTTTGTCTTATTGACGGCACAAAAGTAGGATTATTATTTTGGAATACCAAACTGCTTCCAAAAGTATTTAGAATAATCGTGAGATAACGGAGGATTTTGACGAAAAATATTTGGTATGGCTAGGAGGGAAGGTTTTTTTCAGGGGAATCTATTGAATGTATTGAGATTTTATAAATTTCTCCACTGTTCATCTTCTTCCTTCAAGAGCCAATCTTTGGACAATGATTTTTCTGATATTAAATACTTAGATATGGGATCTTCTACTTTATCATTCGCTAGTTCCTTTTCCATGGAAAAATATAGCGCCTTCTTTTCTTCCTTAGATAGTCTTTTCAAAGATTGCTTTAAGTAAGCTATTGATAAAGCTGGCTTTATCGATTTCATGTTAGAAAAGTTTTTAATCGAAGCAACTTTCAATCCTATCTCATAAAAACGATGTATTCTCACTCGCTTCCACGGTCATTTTCTCAGCAAGTTCATTTCCCAAGTATCGGTCAATAATACCATGAGCAAGGTATAGGAGAGGAGTAAGAATGATCGCAACCGTCATTTTGTAGAGGTAATTCATTATTCCTACCGCGATGATTTGGCTGATACTCCAGTTTCCAAACACATAAAAAGCGATACCCAGTACCACAAATGAATCGATGAACTGGCTGACTAAAGTAGATCCAGTGGCTCTGAGCCAAATCTTGTTTTCTCCGGTGATAGCTCTCAGCTTTTGGAACACATAGACATCGATCAGTTGACCTAGGAGAAATGCTGTAAGTGAACCGATAATAATACCCAATCCCTGGCGGAAGATGGTATTGAAGGCATAGCTGATATTAAAACGCTCTCCATCAGGAGTTGTAGCATTCACATCCAACCAGAAATCTGCCGGTGTTAAGACCGTGACTAAGCTGATTACGATAAATGCATAGGCAATCAATCCGGCTGTAATAAAAGAGATTTTCTTCACCCCTTTTTTACCAAAATATTCATTGATAATGTCGGTGGTGATGAACACAACGGGCCAGATAATCGCGCCGGCAGTCAGGTTGAAATCCAATAGATACTCTTTGAAAAAAGTCCAATTGACAGGATCAAAACCAAGAGTTTTCTCAGCAGAAAAAATCTTAACTCCAATGATTTCTGCCAAAATTGCATTGGTCAGAAAGATGCTTCCCAGTATGATGAAAAGATTAGTCTTTCTGGAGTTTTGGGTCTTGTTCATATGGCATAAGTCTGACCTTCCTCACTCAATATACTAGCTGGAAATACACTCTTCGCTTCATCAAGCAGTGGTTCCAAATGCACATATCTTGACGAAAAATGGCCAAGCAATAGCTTTTTGACCTTACTGACTTTGGCCACTTCAGCTGCCTGCATAGCTGTGCTATGAAATGTCATGGCAGCCCGCTCCTTATTGTCTTCCATAAATGTAGATTCGTGATAAAGTAAATCTACATTTTTCAGATAGTGTTTTAAATCAGGATTGAAAACCGTGTCGGAACAATAGCCATATGTCCGTAAAGGAGGTAGAGGATAGGTGTAATCTTTGACCTTGAAAAGATTGCCCTGATCGTCCCTAAAATTTTCTCCTGAGCGCAAAGCCTGAATTGCTGCGAATGGAATAGGAGCTTGCTGTAGCTTTTCCTTGATCATACTTCGAAGTCCAGCTTTCTCTCGAATCAAAAAACCAGTGGTAGGAAGTCTGTGTTTGAGTGGAAAACTAAACACATCGTAGAGGCTGTCTTCCAATATCAAATACAGTCCATCATCCTTTGTTTCCACAAAGTTCAGTGGATAGTGTAGCTTGGTGTTGCTAAATCTAAAATTGGTCGTAATTATCTCATCTAGTCCTTTCGGTCCGAAAATAGTCAGGGGAGTGGTTCGCTTCCCTAGATTGTAGCTTGAGAGCAATCCTACCAGCCCTAGGTAATGATCCCCATGTAGATGGGAAATGAAAATACGATTGATCTTGGAGACTTTGATCTTGAAAGCGTGTGCCTGGAGCTGCATGGCTTCTCCACAGTCGATCAGTAAAAAATCCTGCCCAAATCTAACGACCTGGGCAGTATGATGTCTTCCATGCACGGGGATGGAGGAAGTGTTTCCTAATATGGTGACTTCAAAGTCTGGTTTCAACCTTCCTCCTCCTCTTCTTCTTCTTCTCCGCTTTCTATTGCATGCATGAAGATGGCTTCACTTGCTTCTTCAAGGGAGCTAACCAAGTTAAGTTTTTTGTCAAGCATAGAGATTTTCAACAGTTTCATCACATGATCCTGAACACTGGAGATGATAAAAACACCACCGTTTTTAGTAAATTCCCGATCGCCAACTAGCAATGCGCTTAGTCCGGATGAATCTACATATTTCACTTCGCTCATGTCCAGAACAAGATTTTCGAAGCCTTCAGCGTGAATTGTCAAGAATTCAGATTTTAAAACCGGAGCAAGTAAAGAATCCAATTTTTCTTCCTGTGGAGTGAAGATGACGTACTGTTCTTTTTTATCAATTGAATATTTCATAGTATGATTTGATTGTTCTTTTAGCCTAAATGTGAAAGAATTGCCTTTTCAATTCTAGACTCAATTTCTGTTGTGTTTGCTTTATGGAATTTTTCTCCAGTTATTTTTTCGAAGAGCTCAATATAGCGATCAGAGATGCTTTCTACAATTTCGTCTGTCATTTCAGGTACAGATTGTCCATCCTTACCTTGAAAACCATTCGAAATTAACCATTGCCTCACAAATTCCTTTGAAAGTTGTTTCTGCGAAATACCTTTTTCTTGATTTTCCGTGTAGCCATCGGCATAGAAATAGCGAGAAGAATCAGGTGTATGTATTTCGTCGATCAGGAGAATCTGATCGCCGACTTTTCCAAATTCATATTTAGTATCCACCAGAATCAGCCCCATTTCATTGGCCATGGACTGACCTCGCTGGAATAATTCCCGGGTGTACTTTTCCAGTTGTGTATAATCTGCTTCGCTTACTATTCCCTGCTTCAGGATTTCTTCTCTGGAAATATCCTCGTCGTGCCCTTCGTCGGCTTTGGTAGTAGGAGTGATAAGTGGCTCAGGAAAAGGATCATTTTCGCGCATATGCTCAGGCATCGCTACCCCGCAGATGATTCGCTTACCAGCTTTATATTCTCTGGCAGCATGTCCTGACATATACCCGCGTATGACCATTTCTACCTTGATTGGCTCGCAACGGATACCAATCGTGACATTGGGGTCAGGAATAGAAGTTACCCAATTCGGTACAATGTCAGCAGTGGCTGCCAGGAATTTGGCAGCGATTTGATTCAGAACCTGCCCTTTGTATGGAATTGGGCGGGGTAACACTACATCGAAGGCTGAGATTCTGTCAGATGCAACTACAACCAATTCTTTGTCAAACATATAAACATCACGAACTTTACCTTTGTAAAATTCCTGCTGTCCGGGAAATCGAAAATGGGTTTCTTTGATTGCGTTACTCATCCTTTTATTGTTTGGGCAAAAATAGAAAAAGCTTTGCCTTTCTTCTCTTCCCGGATCTATTATTTATTGGTTTTGTTTCCGTTTTCGTAGGTTTCCATAATCACGAGGCCTCCATTTTCATCAAAATACTCACGTTTACCCTGTAGTTTTCCAGCTTGAAAACGTCTGATTTCCTCCAATGAACCATCTTCTCTGTAAATTCTCATCTCACCTTGAAGCTCCTTGTTGAAGTAATTGACGGCGAAGTGAACTTGGCCATTTTCAAAATAATTTATTTCCAAAACAGGATTTCCCAGTTTATCAAAGGACTTTTTCTGCTCGATATTTCCGGATGCGTAATATTTCTCTGTTGGCTGCACAGGAATACCTTTTTTGAACAAGGATTTCTCTCTCACAGTCCCATTTTGGTGATATGAAATCAATGCACCTTCCTCATATCCCTTTTTATAAATCCCCCTTCGCTCAGGAGATCCATCAGGATAGTTCAGTTCATAGATCCCATCCAACAGCCCTTTAGAATAATCAATCTTAGATAGCACTTGTCCGTCCTCATAATATTGCGTTTCCCGCCCATCCAATTCTCCTTCATCATAAGTAGCTGAGACGATGAGCTGCCCGTTTTCGGAAAATTCTTCAAAAAGCCCATCGTATCTACCTTCTGAAAAATACACGTTGGACGCTTGCTTTCCCGATTCATAAAAGGATTCGCTTAGGCCATCAGGTTTATTGTTTTTGAAATTGGTTTGGTCACTAATCTGCCCAGATTCAAAATAGCTAATCACGTGACCTTCAATTTTATTATCCTGGTAGGTAGAAATCTGTTTTAGCTTTCCATCAGGGTAAAAGCTTTTCGATTGTCCTGACCTGACATTATCCACAAATGGGATTATCCTCACCGTATCACCGGTATCTGGATTCAAATCGATAAACAGCCCGTATCTTTGTTCATTTTTCAATTGACCAATCTGAACTAGCTTACCTTCTTCGTCAAATCGCTTAATTTCACCATTTGCTATGCCGTTCACTGTGAAGTACAATTCCTTGATAAGGGTTTCTTCCTCATCATAATAGGTGCGTACAGTATCCTGAGCCAATGTAATATTGGCAAGTATGCTGGACGCAATCGCGATAAGAAGGAGTGTTTTATACATGGGTAAAAAGAAACCACAAGACAAAAAATCTTGTGGTTAAATAATGGTTGAAAATTACATTTTCTCAATAACCAGCGCAGAAGCGCCACCTCCCCCGTTGCATATTCCGGCAACACCTATGGCGCCGTTTTTCTGATGCAATACTGAGTTCAGCGTACTGATAATTCTGGCTCCTGAAGCGCCAAGTGGATGTCCCAAAGAGACTGCTCCACCGAAGACGTTGACTTTGTTGTTGTCCAAGTTCAATTCCTTAAGATTGGCTAATGCTACGGCTGCAAAGGCTTCATTGATTTCGTAAAAGTCTATGTCCTCAGCAGTTAATCCTGCATGCTTGATCGCCTTTGGGATAGCCAAGGCAGGAGCCGTGGTGAACCAAAGTGGATCGGTAGCGGCATCGGCAAAGCCTCTGATTTTCGCCAGTGGCTTAAGTCCCAGTTCCTCTGCTTTTTCTTTGCTAACTAACACCAAAGCGGAAGCTCCGTCATTCATCGTAGAGGCATTGGCTGCTGTGACAGTTCCCTCCTTATCAAATACAGGTCTAAGTGAAGAAATCTTATCAAACATTACATTTTTGTATTCCTCATCTTCGTCTATGACAATAGTTTCGCCTTTTCTGCCTTTCATTTCTACCGGCACCACCTCATCTTTGAAATAGCCCTTTGCCCATGAGTCTGCGGATCTCTGGTAAGACTGAATGGCATACGCATCTTGCTCTTCACGGCTGAGGTTCATTTCCTTGGCAGTGTTGTCTGCGCAGTTTCCCATCGGGAATTTATAATACGCTTCGAAAAGCCCGTCTTTTACCAGGCCATCCACAAATTCAGCATTTCCATATTTGTAGCCAAATCTCGCTTTAGGTACATAGAAAGGTGAATTTGACATGCTTTCCATTCCCCCTGTCACTACTACCTCATTGATGCCTAGCATGATGGACTGAGCACCAAACATCACCGCTTTCATGCCGGAAGCACAAACTTTATTGACAGTCGTACAGGGAACATTGTAGCCGATTCCAGCACCAATCGATGCTTGCCTGGCAGGCGCTTGTCCGAGATTTGCGGAAATCACATTCCCCATAAAAACTTCCTGAACTGCTTCTGATTTCACACCTGATTTCTCTAAGGCACCTTTAATGGCAATACTTCCTAACTCAACTGCTGTCAGCCCAGCTAATTTACCACCAAAACTTCCCAAAGGAGTTCTTATGGCTGAAACGATATATACTTCTTTGATCATGATTAGTTGGGTTTTGTTGCTGTTAGGTGACCGATGTAGGATGCCCGGTGTAGATGGTTCATCGGTCATCTAACATCCAGCATCCGACATTTTCACCAATCAGGAATACCTCTCTTAGGTCTCTCTGTCGCCTTTTTCTTGTTTTGCTGAATGTAGCGTAACTCGGCAGCATTCATGCTTTCTAGGATTTGAGCAGCTTGCTCAGGAGTGAGATTCATAGCCTTCAGCTTTTCTTTAAATTCTTCCATGGCTTTTTGCTTGTCAGCTAGATTGGCATCCATCTGATCGTTTGCATTTTCTCCTGGCTTATCGTCACTTTGCTCTGATGGATCTCCAGCTTGGGATTCTTTGGCTTTGTCTTCATTGGTTTTCTCGCCATCTTCCTTGGATTCTTGCTGTTCACCATCTTCTCCCTGGCTTTCCTGATCTTCCTGCTGCTGTTTTTCCTCCTGGTTCTGCTGGTCTTGCTTCTCTTGGTTCTGCTTATCCTGCTCCTCTTGTTCTTTTTCGAGCTTTTCTTTTAATGCTTGAAGCTTTGCATCTGAAGGGAATTTGGACAATCCATCATTCACAGTGGCTAAGGCCTGGTCCTTTTCAGTTTTGACATAGGAGCGAGCCGCACGATTGAAGTATTCGCCGGAGGTTTGGGCTATGCTGTAGGATAAGCTTAGGCTGAAAGCAAATGCCACAAGTAATAGAAATTTATTTCTCATCGATCTCTGTGATTTCTTGTAGGCTCGTGATAAAATCTTGATAAGCAGCAACTGTTTCGTCTTGTTGCATAGCTTCATTCATAAGGTTCAACGCATTTTTGAAGCGGAATTGTTCCACCATCCGGTCTGCCTCTGCTTTTTTTCGCTTCGCAAAGTCAGATGGTTCAGGTTTGTTTTGATCTTCTTTTTTGCGCTCCTCATCCCGTTGCAACCACCTTGCCAGCATTTCATAATTGTATCTGGCGACTTCATTAGTAGGATCTTGGATCAGCGCGGATTTGAATTTGCTCAGCGCTGGTTCATATTCCTTTTTATTTCCCAAAATCACTCCTCCTTGATTAAAAGCAAAGGAAGAAAGCACCTTATTTGGAGCAATTGAAGCTTTGTCGTAAAAACCACTGGCTTCATCTACTTTCTCTGCATATTGATTACTCAATCCGAGATTGTAATCCAGCTCCGGAGAAGCATATCCAAATTCGTCAATTAGAAGCTGATGATTCGTGATAGACTGCTCATATTCAGCTTTGGCGTAGCTTTCTGCTGCCAAGTCAATGGCTGTATTCAACCTGGAAACCCGAGTCCAAGATGCGGGAATCAAAAGGAAAATTGCTAAGGTTAGCTTACTCCAGCTCATTTATAATTTGATAGTTTTAATTGGCAACATCATGTCCAGCAAAGAGAGGACTAGACCTGCCAATAGGAAATAAAAATATTTATTTGCGGAAGCCTCCACTACTCTGGACCCTGTGACTCCGCCTTCTACTCGCTCTAATGCAGCTGTTAAATCCCCGATTTCTTGAACTTCATCAGAAATCTCAAAGTACTGTCCATTAGTTTCGACAGCAATCTGCTGAAGAGGCACACGGTCAAGGATCGTTTGTGCAGGTTTGCCGGTTTGAGGATCTATTACCAAACCGTTCCCTCTGGGGATGCTACTGCCACCCACCGTCCCAATTCCTAAGGAAAAGACTTTTATTCCTTCACTATTCAAGCGAGAGCCAATATCATCAAGATCATCTCCGAAATTTTCTCCGTCAGAAATCAGGATAATTGTTTTGGACTTCACCTCTGGGCTTTCATCATTCATAAATCGTTCTTCAGCCATCCTCAGCGGGCTATTGAGGTCGGTGCCAAAATTAGGAACCAAACCTGTATTCAGCCCATCTATGTATAATTGAAGTACGCTTTGATCAAAAGTAAGCGGGCACTGCATGAAAGCTTCGGAACTGAAAATAATCAGGCCTATTCTATCGGAAGGAAAACTTTTGGTTAAGTTTTTCAATTCAAACTTGATACGCTGCAGTCGGCTAGGGCCAATATCGGTAGCATTCATCGACTGGGATAGATCCACTGCGATGAAGATATCTTTACCTTCTTCCTGGATTTCCTTCATCGATGTGCCGATGGAAGGGCCGGCAAAGGCAATCAGGAATAACACAAAATAGCTAGTTCTGATGACCATCTTGGTGAATAGCCTTCGCTTCTCTACGATAAGCTTACGGTTGATCTTCCAGTAGCGAAATAGATAAATAAAGTACAGCAAACCGAAAATACCGGCTAGCAATAGGGTGAGTTTTACATCCGGATAAGCCCAAATCATAGCTTGAAATTATAAAATAAAGATTACTTTAAAAGGGTGAATTCGATAAGTGGTGGGGCTAAATTCAAATCTTCTTCATTATTAACAAACATTAATTTTTTGGAATCGTCTAGCTTTAGGTTCAGTATTCTAATAATTGAAGCATGAGGCCACTTGCCAATCTGAGTAAATTCATACTACTATCGCTTTTTGTTTTGACATTTTCTGAGGTTAATGCACAGGAAACCAACGTTTTTACTGCGGAAGTGCTTGATGTAAGCAACTCATCACCACTTGAAGGGGCTAGTGTTTATTGGGAAAATGAAGTTTCTTCAGGAGTCGTATCAGGGGTCAATGGTTTTTTTCAGATAAAAATCAACTCCTTGCCTACCCGGATTGTAGTTTCTTTTATAGGCTTTAAAACTTCCACACGTGTCATCACCGTGAAAGATCTGGAAAAATCCCAACGATTTTTCCTCAAACCCGAAGAAATGTCTCTCGATGAAATAATCATCCGGGAGAGGAGACCTGATGAGCAAGTCAGAAATATGGAAACAGGCAAGGCGACTATTCCAATCGCAACTATTAAAAACATTCCAGCTCTTTTTGGTGAAGTAGATTTGCTCCGGAGTCTGCAATTGCTGCCAGGAGTGCAGACAGCGGGGGAGGGGACTACCGGATTGTTTGTGCGTGGTGGTTCGGCAGATCAGAATTTGGTGCAATTGGACGGCGCACCTATTTACAATGCTTCTCACTTTTTTGGATTCTTTTCAGTATTTAATCCCGATGCGCTGGATCAAGTGGAGCTTTACAAAGGTAATATGCCAGCTTCTTTTGGAGGGAGACTATCCTCTCTGATTGATGTGACTTTGCGGGAAGGAAATAAGGAACAGATTCACGGAGAAGGAGGAATAGGTACTATTTCGTCGCGATTGACACTAGACGGGCCACTTTTTTCTGATAAGTCCACCTTTGTAATATCTGGAAGAAGGACTTATGCAGATGTGTTTTTGAAACTTTCAAATGACCAAGACATTAAAAACAACAAACTTAATTTTCATGATTTAAGCGGAAAATTAGCTTTTATTCTAAGTGAAAGAGATAAACTGACAGTATCCAGCTATCAGGGCAGCGATTTTCTTGGTCTTGATGATCAATTTGGATTGGGATGGACAAATTGGATTTCCTCAACTCAATGGAGTAGGAATATTTCTGAGAAGTTGTTTTTCGATTTACAAGGGTATCATTCACGCTATAATTACCGTGTAGAATTCGATGATCCTGATACGGGTTTTGAATGGAAAAACAGACTTTCTGAAACAGGCGTAAAGGGGCAATGGACATTTCTTAAAAATGATAAAATCCAAAGCTATTGGGGTTTTCAAAGTCAGTTGTATCATTTTGCCCCAATAGCATTGAACCCTGCGGAGAACAGCAGTATAGGGTCAATCCTGACTAATCCAAAGAACGGTTTACTCAATAGTGCTTTTGCAGGTATCACTTACGCTATCACCCCCAAACTCAGCACTGAAGTCGGACTTCGATGGGGTTTTTTCAATCAAATAGGGAAAGGTGTCAACTACATCTATGAAAGCAACGAAGTAGGTCCGGATAGTCCGATCATAGATACGGTGAGATACAAAATGCTTGAAAATATGAAGTTTTATCAGGGACTAGAGCCAAGAATAGCTTTCCGATATTTGATCAACGATGAGTTTTCGGTGAAAGCTGCATACAACCGCAATTTTCAATATGTGCAAATAGCATCAAATAGCTCGGCAGGATTGCCGATAGATCGCTGGATTCTGGCAGGAACTTATGTGCCTCCGATACGATCTGATCAGATTTCACTTGGGCTATTTCGTAATTTCAATGAAAACCGCTGGGAATTTTCTGTAGAAGGATACTACAAAGATCTAAGAAATGTAATCGATCTGCGCAATGGAGCCCAGGTATTATTTACGGATAATGTAGAGACTGAACTTCTCACTGGAAATGGCTGGGCTTATGGAGCGGAGTTTTTGCTGAGAAAAAATATCGGTAAAACGACGGGTTGGCTGGCATATACCTATTCCAGAACTTGGAGGAAGATTCCTGATATTTCTTTGGGACAGAAATACAATCCGAGATTCGACAGGCCACATGATATTACCCTAGTTATCAATCATGAATTTTCCCCGTCGTGGTCTGCGGGCCTGACGTTTATTTACACTACAGGGCAGGCCGTTTCATTTCCTATTGGAGTGTATGACCTGGATTATCAATCTGTCCCGTTGTATTCAGCTTATAGAAATGAGGATCGTTTTCCGGATTATCATAGAATGGATGCCTCCATCACTTGGAAAAATGCCGATAAAGGAAGAAAATGGAAAGGGAGCTGGAACTTCTCAGTTTATAATTTATATGGAAGAAAAAATCCTTTTGCCTATGAATTCAGAGAGATTTATAATGACAATTTCCGATACGATGGTCGTGAGGATGGACCGGTAGTGTCAACTAAGCAGGGTATAGTAATGACCTATTTATTTACCTTTTTACCATCGATCACCTATAATTTCCAGTTTTGATATGAGGAGAGTTTGGATTGTGATTTTAGGAATAGCGGCTTTTTCTTGCCAAGAAGAAGTAAACCTTCCATTGGCCACCATCGACGGAGAAGTACCGATAATCGAAGCCATTTGGACTAATGATTCTTACTACAATGAAGTAAATATTTCGCTGGCAAGAAATTATTTTGATTTGGTAGAGACCAAGGTAGTGTCTGATGCACAGGTTTTTATTAGCAGTCCAAGCAGTACATTAAAACTACCTTTTTTATTCAATGAGATATCCCAGAGTTATCTGCCGCTTTATTCTGGGGAAGTAGCAAAGGTGGGAGAGACTTATCAATTACATGTAGTTTGGAATAATAATGAGTACAGGTCTTCAGGAACGCTACTAGCTCCCCCTACAGTCGATAGCGTTACCTATCAATATCAAGAAGATCGTCTCTTTCGGGATGAAGGATATTATATAAAAGTGTATGGTGAAATCCCATTTGAAGAAAATAATTATTATAGAATCCGAGTGATAGAAAACGATACACTGAAGAATGACCGCGAAGATTATTTGCTGTTCGATGATACATTCGGCTTAAGATTTTTTGAAGAGGGTCTGGAGTTGAATTATTCTTTCGACGAAGGAGATAAGGTCAGACTTGAACTCTTCAGAATGAATGAGAGCTCTTTCATGTACCTCTCTCAATTGGTCAACTTGCTATATAATGATGGAGGACTATTCTC